>JAKAIH010000209.1 GCA_021825225.1 Pseudomonadota bacterium | reverse complement strand
TTTACAGCCGCGGCAGCCGCGAAAAGCTCATGTTCCGCGTCGAGGCAGTGCCGGCGCCCGAACAGGCAGCCGCGCTGCGCCCGGGGCTGCCGGTCGATGTACACCTGACCGGACACTGAGATGAATGCCGTACCGTTCGCCATCGATGTCGCGGGGATCAACAAGCATTTCGGCGACAAGCATGTGGTGAAGGACCTTTCGCTGCAGTTGAAGCAGGGAGAAATCTTCGGCTTTCTCGGCCCCAATGGCAGCGGCAAGACCACTTCCATCCGCATGCTGTGCGGCCTGCTCACGCCGGACAACGGCCGCGGCACCTGCCTCGGCCTCGACGTGCTCACGCAAAGCGCCGCGATCAAACGCCAGGTCGGTTACATGACGCAGAAGTTCTCCCTCTGGGACGATCTCACCATCGGCGAAAACCTGGATTTCGTCGCGCGCATGTTCGGTATGAAGGAGCGCAAGAAAGCGGTGGCCCAAGCCCTGACAGAACTCGGCCTCGAAGGCCGGCGCAACCAACTCGCGGGCACGCTCTCCGGCGGCTGGAAACAGCGGCTGGCCCTGGCTTCCTGTCTGCTGCACCAGCCGAAGCTGCTGCTGCTGGACGAACCTACCGCCGGGGTCGACCCCAAGGCCAGGCGCGATTTTTGGGAAGAAATTCACCGCCTCTCGGCCGCAGGCATCACGGTGTTGGTCTCCACCCACTACATGGACGAGGCCGAGCGCTGCCACCGGCTCGCCTACATCGCCTACGGCACGCTGCTCGCCTCGGGCACCGCGGACGAAGTCGTGGCGAGCCAGAATCTCCATACCTGGCAGATCAGCGGCGAGGGCCTGCAGGATTTGACCGAACGCCTGCGCCGGCTGCCCGGGGCGGACCTCGTCGCGAGCTTCGGCACTACGCTGCATATCAGCGGCAAGGACGGCGACAAACTGAAAGGCAGTCTGGAAGCGTTTCTCCAGGGTACATCGCTGAAGATGACCGCCGTTGCTCCTTCGCTGGAGGATGCCTTCATCCATATGATGCAGGGCAGCCGCGATCAGTTCCAGGCCTAGCACGATGAACGGTTTCTCCTTTTCGCGCTGGCTCGGCATCCTGATCAAGGAATTCATCCAGATCAAGCGCGACCGGCTCACCTTCGGCATGATCGTCGGCATCCCCATCATCCAGCTGATGCTGTTCGGCTTTGCCATCAACTCCGACCCCAAGCACCTGCCCACCGCCGTGGTCATGGCCGACACCGGCCCGTTCGCCCGCGCCTATGTGGCCGCAATGGAGAACAGCGAATACTTCAAGATCATCGGCAGCGTGGATGAGCGCGAAGCCGACCGGCTGCTCGACGCGAGCGAAGTGCAGTTCGTCGTCACCTTCCCGGTGGGCTTTCATCGGGATCTGGTACGCGGCAAGACGCCCACGCTGCTGGTGGAAGCCGACGCGAGCGACCCGATGGCGGTCGGCGGCGCGATCTCGGTATTGAATCACCTGGGCATGGAGGTGTTCGCGCCGGACCTGCCGGGCTTGCAGCGTCCGGCCGCTGCGCCCATAGAATTGCGCGTGCACCGCCGCTACAACCCTGAGAGCCTCACCGCCTACAACATCGTACCGGGCCTGCTCGGCGTGATCCTGACCATGACCATGGTACTCATGACCGGCCTCGCGATGACGCGCGAGCGCGAGCGCGGCACGTTCGAAAACCTGCTCGCCACCCCGGCGACGCCGGTCGAGGTGATGACCGGCAAGATCGTTCCCTACATCCTGATCGGCCTGATCCAGGTGACGCTGATTCTCCTTGCGGCGCGCTGGGTGTTCGAGGTGCCCATGATCGGCAGCCTCGCCCTGCTCTACGCCGTGGTGCTGCTGTTTATCTGCGCCAACCTGACGCTGGGCATCACCTTCAGTTCGATTGCGCGCAACCAGATGCAGGCGATGCAGATGACGTTCTTCTTCTTTCTGCCCTCCATGCTGCTGTCGGGCTTCATGTTCCCGTTTCGCGGCATGCCCGATTGGGCCCAGGTCGTGGGCAACGTCCTGCCGCTGACCCACTTCCTGCTGCTGGTGCGGGGCATACTGCTCAAAGGCAACGGGCCGGCTCTGCTCTGGCCCCACGTCTGGCCGATACTGCTGTTCATGGGCACGGTGCTCGCACTCGGCGTGAAAACCTTCCGCCGCACCCTGGATTGATCCGCACGCAATGCGCTACGCCAATCTGGACGGCCACTCGCGCGGCGGCAGCATCGCACGCGTTTTGCAATGGCAGCTCGGCCTGCATGACGAAAAGCGCCCGCGCACCCCGGGCACGGGCGTGCCCGTGCCGGTGCACGCCAACGATGGCCGCAACTTGCGCAAGGCCAGTCTGGACGCACTCACCTGGATCGGACATGCCTCCTTCCTGATTCAGCTCGGCGGCAAAAGCGCCTTGATCGACCCGGTCATGTCACCGACGATCGCCGGCTTCATTCGCCGCAACGTGGCGCCGGGCCTCAGTTGGGCGGCGCTGCCGAAAATCGACCTGGTGCTGGTGACGCACAATCACCGCGACCACATGGACCTGCCCACGCTCAGGCGCCTCGGACCGGGTCCGGTGTATGCGGTGCCGCGCGGACTCGGCCGCGCATTCGAGCGCGCCGGACTGCGCCGGGTAGTCGAGATGCAGTGGTGGCAGCAGGAAGAAATCGAAGGGCTGAACGTGAGCTTCGTGCCGGCCGAGCACTGGAGCCGGCGCGGGCTGCTCGACACCAATGCGAGCTGGTGGGGCGGCTACGTCATCGAGCGCGGCGGCCTGCGCGTCTACCACTCAGGCGACACGGCCTGGTTCGACGGCTTCGCGCAGATCGGCGCGCGCTGCGGCGCCATCGACGCGGCGATGCTGCCGATCGGCGCCTATGCGCCGCGCTGGTTCATGCAATCGCAGCACATGGATCCGGCCGATGCGGTGCGCGCGTACTCGGCCCTGGGCGCTGCGCGCTTCATCGCCATGCACTGGGGCACATTCAAGCTCACCGACGAGGATCTGCGCGAACCGCCCGAACTCCTGCGCCAAACGTGGGAGCGCGAGCAGCTTGCACCGGCGTCACTGGCAATTCCTGCAATCGGCGAGACCTTGTTGCTCGACCGGGGCGGCGCCTGAATCAGCCGGCAGACCGGAGCCAGATCTCCTTGATCTGCGCTGACAGCGTCATCGGGTCGAAGGGCTTGGCGATGACATCGACGGCGCCCAGGCTCTTGTAGTGCGCGATTTCGCCGACCTGCACCTTGGCGGTCATGAAGATCACCGGTGTCTGCGCCGTCTGCGGAATCTCCCGCAGCGCCTTGAGCGTCGCCGGTCCGTCCATTTCCGGCATCATTACGTCGAGCAGAATCAGGTCTGCATTCGCGCCTGGCGCGGCCTCCAGCGCCTGTTTGCCTGAGGCACAGGTGATAACCGCAAACCCGCCCACCGCCTCGAGCACCGTGACCGCGATGGTGCGGATGCTGGCCTCGTCCTCGACGTAAAGTATGCGCTTGAGTTCCCCGGGCATCCCCGCTCGCTCCTCTTATGCCGCAGTCCTGACCGCTTCCCGGATGACCTCGATCAGGCGTTGCTCCGAGGTTTGCGACTTCACCAGGAAAGCGTAAGGCAATGCGTCGCTGCCCTGATCGGTGTCCTGGGCCGAGAATATCACGACGCGGACCGGCGGCACGAGCCGGTTGATGAGCGGCAGCAAGTCCCAGCCCGATCCGTCGGGCAATCCCAGGTCGAGCAGCACCAGGTCGAATTTCTCCTGCGCCAGCCGCGCGCGCGCCTCCGCCACCGATCCTGCCGGCTCGAAATCCGCAATGTCCCGCGCGATCGTGGCCACGACATTGCGCATGTCGGCATCATCCTCGACATGCAGAATCCGTGGGCGCGACCCAGCGGACTGAACCGCCCGCAGGTCTGCAAACAGGCGCTTTTCGTCGATCGGCTTGCTCAACCAATCGATCACTCCAAGACCTCCGCTGCCGACCTTGAGCTTCCCTTCGTCCCAATCCGCAGAGAGCACGATCACAGGCAAGCCGGCCGTCGCCGGGTCGGCGTGCACCTCGCGCATCAACGAAAGCGCATCCTGATCCCACAGATTGAAATCGAGCGTCACCGCGACGTAACGCCGCTCGCGCAGCAACAATCTTGCCTCGCCCGCACTTCGGACAATGTCCGAGTCGTAACCGGCTTTGTCGGCCATGGTCTGCAGCCGCCTGCCCGCCTCGACGTCGCCCTCGCACACCAAGAGCCGCGCACGCACCACAGGCGCAGCAGGCGCCGCGACCGCATCGCGCCATTGCGGGAGATAGAAATAAAACCTGCTGCCTTTGCCCGGTTCGGTATCGAAACCGATCTCGCCGCCCAGCCCTTCGATGATCGCCCGCGAAATCGACAGGCCGAGCCCGGTGCCGCCCTTCTGCCGCATGTCGGTGGAATCTTCCTGCGAGAACTTCTGAAAGATGCGCTTGCGAAACATCTCCGAAATGCCCGGGCCGTGATCGATCACATCGACACGTATGCGCTCGCCCTGCCTGCCGACGGCGACATCCACGCTGCTTTGCGCGGGGGAAAATTTGCACGCGTTCGAGATCAGATTGGTGAGGACCTGCGCGACGCGGTCGCTGTCGGCGTGCACTTTCGCCCCAGGCTGTGCCGCCACGATCTGCAGGCGCACGCCATGCTGCGTTGCAAAGCCTTCGTTCGCCTGGAGCGTCTGCTCGATCAATGGCATCAGCTCGAACACCTGCAGTTGAAACGTCATCTTGCCCGACTCGATCTTCTCCATGTCGAGAATGTCGTTGATCAGGCGTATCAGCCGCTCGCAGTTGTCCTTCGCGATGTCGATGAAACCGCGCACCTTGTCGCTCAGGGGGCCGGCCACGCCGCCGGCCAGAATTCCGAGGGAACCGCGGATCGAGGTCAGCGGCGTGCGCAGTTCGTGGCTCACGGTCGAGACGAATTCGCTTTTCATGCGGTCTACGCGTTTGAGCTCGGTGATATCGGTCAGCAGCGCATAGAAGCCCTCGACCTCGCCCAGCGCACCGCGCCGCGGGATGTAGGTGACATCGAGATCGATCGCCGCGCCCGCGCGCGTCGTCTGCCGGCGCTGAAATTGCACCCTCTCTCCGGCCAGGGCCCGCCGCGCGTAAGGCTGCAGCGTGCGGTAGACCTCCTCGCTGTAGAGCTCGCGCAATGGCCTGCCGATCAGCTCCTGCGGCTGCGCGCCGACGAAAGTCGCGAGGGCCTTGTTGCAAAACCTGATGGTTTCGCCGGCGTCGGCATAGCTGATGAATGCCGGTACGGAATCGGTAATCAGGCGCAACTCGCGCTCGCTTGCGCGCAGCGCCTGCTCCGCCTGCTTGATTTCGGACACGTCCTGCGCGACGCCAACCACGCGCACCACCTTGCCCTCTGCATCGCGCACCACATAGCCGCGAGCCGACACCCAGACGACGGTCCCGTCGGTGCGCGTGACGCGGTACTCCCCCTTATACGGATCACCCGTCTGCGCCGCCTGGTCCAGCGCACGGATGAAATGGACCAGATCCTCCGGA
>JAKAIH010000208.1 GCA_021825225.1 Pseudomonadota bacterium | reverse complement strand
GGCCAGCTTTCCGATTCAGTCCGATCATTCCGCGTTCCGCGCGAATTCGCGCTATGCTAGACGCAAGGCGGCGAGCGCACCAGTGCCGCGCACAGGGGTGTCATTCATTCACCAGTCAGCATAGGAGAGCAGAAATGGGCAATCGCGACAGGCAGGGCAAGGAAAAAAAGAAACCCAAGCAGCCGAAACCACCCGCACCCAAGCCGGCGACCCGCGGCGCCTGAAGCGCCGCCGCTACACGCCCAGATATTTTACGTGCAGCTCCGGCTGCGCGCGCAGTTCGGCGCTGGCGCCCTCGTACACTGTTGCGCCTTTCACCAGGATCACGATGCGATCGGCGACGGCGGACACGGCGGCGAAGTTCTTGTCGACGATCACGGCTGCGATTCCGGCCTGCTTGATCTGATTGATGATGCCCCAGATCTCGCGCGAGATCTTCGGCGCCAGTCCTTCCGTGGCTTCGTCCAGGATCAGCAAGTCCGGATTGGTCATCAGAGCGCGCCCGATGGTGAGCATCTGCTGCTCGCCGCCCGAAAGCTGCGCGCCGCCGTGCCTCAGGCGCTGCGCCAGGCGCGGAAACGTCTGCATCACGCGCTCGAACGTCCAGTCGCGGCGGCCGCCGCTGCCGGCGCGCGCGGCCATGACGAGATTCTCGCGCACCGACAAGTTGGGAAATATGCCGCGCCCTTCGGGCACATAAGCGACGCCCCGGCGCGCGATCGCATACGGCGCTGCCTGGGTCATGTCGGCGCCGGCGATGCGCACCTCCCCGTGGCGCGGGCGCGTCAGGCCGAGCAGGCTGCGCAGCAGCGTGGTCTTGCCCATACCGTTGCGGCCCATCAGGCCGACCGTCTCGCCCGGGCGCACGCTGAAGTCGACCCCATGCAGGATATGGCTCGCGCCGTAATAGGTGTGGATGCCGCGCGCTTCGAGCAGGTGGGAAGTCACTGCGGCTCCTCGACGCCGAGATAGGCTTCCTGCACGGCGGCGCTGGCGCGTATCGCCTCCGGCGTGCCGGATTCGAGCACGCGCCCGTCGACCATCACGGTCAGCCGGTCGGCAAGAGCGAACACCGCATCCATGTCGTGTTCGACCAGCAGCATCGCATGCGAAGGCTTCAGCTGTTGCAGCAGCTCCACCATGCGCGCCGAATCCTCGCTGCCCATGCCCGCCAGCGGTTCGTCCAGCAGCAGCACGCGCGGCCGCGTCGCCAGCGTCATCGCGATTTCGAGCTGGCGCTGCTCGCCGTGCGAAAGCGTCGCCGCCGGCTCCTGCCCCCGCCCGGCCAGGCCCACCTGCTCCAGCGCGCGCTCGGCCTCGCGCATCACCTCGCGGTAAGCGAGCGCCGGTCGGATAAAGCGCATCGAGCTTGGCAGGCGCGACTGCGCCGCGATGCGGCAGTTCTCGAACACCGTGAACGGCAGGAAGATGTTGGTCTTCTGATAGCTGCGCCCCACGCCGCGCTGCGATATACGATCCGCCGACAACCCGGCGATGTCCTTGCCATCCAGATAGATGCAACCCGAGCTGCAGCGCAGGTCGCCCGAGAGCAGGCTGGTGAGCGTGGTCTTGCCTGCGCCGTTGGGGCCGATCACCGCGTGGACCTGGTCGCTGAAGAATTCCAGCGACACCTCGTTGACCGCGGCCAGCCCGCCGAAGTGCTTGCACAGGCGCTCGGTGCGCAGCACGGCTTCAGTCATTGGCCGCCTCCGCACCCAAGTCGTCATTCGAGCTCGCCCACTGTCGGCGTCCGGCGGCAATCGCGGCCGGTCGCATCCCCGTGTCACGGGGCCCCTGCTCCCTGCTCATTCCGCCGCCTCCACCGGCTTGCGCCGCCAACGCGGCGCAAAGCGCCCGAGGCTTAGCAGGCCGTGCGGCAGCAGCAGCACCGCGCACACGATGAAGCCGCCCATGAGCAATTGCCAGTGCTTGCCGATGTCCATCCCGCCGACGACGGGCAAGCCCTGGAAGCCGAGTTCGAGCAGGATCATGCCAAATGCCCCGAGCACTGCGCCGCTCAGCGTGCCCATGCCGCCGAGGATCACCATCATCAGCACGCCGCCCGACTGATGCCAGCTGAGCGTCTCGGGACTGACGAAGCCGAACTGGGCGGCGGCGAAATAACCCGCCATGCCGGCGAGCGCGCCCGCCAGCACGAAGCACACGAGCTTGTAGCGATAAGTGCGGTAGCCGAGCGTGCGCATGCGTTGTTCGTTCACGCGGATGCCGACGATCACGCGCCCGAACGGCGAGGCGAGCAGCATGCGCAGCCCGGCATACACCAGCGCGAGCAGCGCCAGCACCACGAAATAGAAATGCACGTGGTTCTCCAGCGTGAACGGTTCCCATCCCGCGATCGCTGCCACCGGCTTGGCGTAGACGTAGATGCCGTCGGCGCCGCCGGCGATCTTGGTGTCGTGAAACAGGAAAAACAGCATTTGCGCGAACGCCAGCGTGACCATGATGAAATAGATGCCCGAGGTGCGCAGCACGAATACGCCGATGACCAGCGCGAGCAGCCCCGAACACGCCATCGCGAGCGGCAGCGACAACCACAGATCTGCCGCCTGGTACTGCGGCGCGGCGTAGGCGAGCACGTAGCCGGCCAGACCGAAGAACGCCGCATGGCCCAGGCTCACCAGGCCGGTGAAACCGACCAGCAGGTCCAGGCTCATGGCGAATATCGCCATGATCATCATCTTGGTGAACAGCTGGATGTAATACTTCTCGGCGAACAGGGGCAACAGCGCCAGCGCGAGCAGACAGGCGAGCAGGACGAAGGTGGTGCGCGAATGGGACATCAGCCACCCTTGCCGAACAGGCCCTGCGGCCGCGCCAGCAGCACCGCCGCCATGAGCACGTAGATCATCATGCCCGAAAGCTCCGGCAGCAGCTGCACGCCGCCGATTTGCAGCGTGAGCACCTTGCCGAAGGTATCGACCAGGCCGATGAGGATGGCCGCCAGCATCGCGCCTTTGACCGAGCCGATACCGCCGATCACCACCACCACGAAACAAACGATCAGCACCTGATTGCCCATGCCGGGGAACACCGAGGCCACCGGCGCCGCGATCATGCCGGCGAACGCGGCGAGCGCCACGCCGAGCGCGAACACCAGGCGATAGAGCAGATTGATATTGATGCCCAGCGACTGCACCATTTCGCGGTTCGCCGCGCCAGCGCGGATGGTCATGCCCAGCCGCGTCTTCTGGATCAGCAGGTACATGCCGATGGCGAGCACGATGCATACCGCCGACATCCACAGGCGGTACACCGGGTAGCTCAAGGTCTCGGTCAGCGGGATCGAGGCGCGCAGCATTTCCGGTATCGCGACGCCGTGCACATCGTCGCCGAAAACCACGCTGCGCAGTTCCTCGAAGATCAGGATCAGGCCGTAGGTAAGCAGCACCTGGTACAAATGGTCGCGGTGATAAAGCTTGCTGATCAAGAGCCATTCGAGCAGCAGGCCGATCGCCACCGCGATCACCACGCCGCCCGCCATCGCCAGCCACAGGCTGCCGAAATGCTGCGCGAGCGAAAACGCCAGATAGGCGCCGACCATGTAGAAGCTGCCGTGCGCCAGGTTGATGATGCCCATGATGCCCAGAATCAGCGTCAGCCCGCTCGCCACCAGGAACAGCAGCAGGCCGTACTGGATGCCATTCAGCACCTGGATCAGGAAAGTGTTGGTGTCCATATCCTATTGGCGAAGTGTGAATGGCGCGTAGTGAACAGTCAAACTATACAGAGCAGCCCGGGTACCGTCGCATGCAACGAAGAACCTTGCGCGCTGCGCGCGCCAACCGCGTTTTCTATACGGATGAAAAGCACATCCGTATAGAAAACGCGGTTATTGATAGAAACCACAGCGGCTTGGCTTTGTCTTTATACAAGATCGCCGATTGCGTGCGGACGGCTTCTCGTCCGTGCGCAAGCGGCGATCCGCGCGGACGGGCCGCCGTCCGCGCAAGTTCTGTCTCTGCCGCTGGATGTATCCGCAAACAAAGGCCGGCTTGCGCCGGCCTCAAATTCCACGTGTAGCCTCGGTTGCAGTTCAACCCATCTTGCAGCCGCGCGCCGGGTCGGCCAGTGCCTTGTGCGCCACGCCCATCACCCGGTTCTCCTTGCCCACCACCTTGCGCAGATAGATGTCCTGGATCGGGTTGTGCGCCTTGGACATGGTCCATGCACCGCGCGGGCTGTCGATCTTGACCTTTTCCATCGCCGCGATCATTTCCTTCTTCTTGCTCACGTCGCCCTTGACCGCATTCAGGCCCGCTGCCAGCAGCAGGCCAGCGTCGTAGCCCTGCACCGCATACACATCGGGCTGCAGCTTGTAGGTCTTGGCGTAATTGAGGCGGAAGGTCTTGTTCTTCGGCGTTTCGATGCCGTCGCCGTAATGCAGCGTGGTCTCGATGCCCTCGGCAGCGTCTCCCACCGATTCGAGGATGCCGTCGGTGAGGAAGCCGGTACCATACAGTCCGATCTTCCCCTTCAGGCCGGCCGCCTGCCAGTCCTTGAGGAACTTGGCCGCACCGCCGCCGGCGAAGAACACGAACACCGCTTGGGGCTTGAGCGAGGCGATCTCGGTCAGCAACGGCTGGAATTCCACGCTCGGGAACGGCAGCAGCAGCTCCTTGACCACGCTGCCGCCCGCTTTGGTGAAGCCTTCCTTGAAGCCGTTGATGGATTCGGTGCCCGCGCCGTAATTCCAGGTTAGGGTCACGACCTTCTTGATGCCGCGGTCGGCGAGCACCTTGCCCATGGGATAGGCGGGCTGCCAGTTGGTGAACGAGGTGCGGAAGATATTCGGCGCGCATAGCGCACCCGTGGCCGCATCCGCGCCCGCATTCGGATTGATGTGCAGCACGCCCGTCTCGCGCGCGATCTTGACGATGCCCATTTCCACGCCCGAGTGGACCGTGCCGATCAGCACGTCGACCTTGTCGCGGGTGACGAGCTTGTTGGCGTTATCGGTCGCCTTGGACGGATCCGATTCGTCGTCGACGGTGAAATATTCCAGTTCGCGTCCGCTGAGTTTGCCGCCCGATTCTGCGACCGCCAGCTTGAAGCCGTTGGTGATCGCCACACCCAGCTGGGCATAGGTGCCGGTATAGGGCAGCATCAGCCCGATCTTTATTTTTGCGCCTTGCGCAAAGGCCAGGCTCGGCAGGCTGGCGACGCCCGCGGCGGCCGCAGCGGCCTTCAGGAACTCGCGCCGGTCGTAGGCTTGATTCGTGCTCATCTTGATCCTCCTCGGTTAAGACTTCTTATATGAATACGAGGAAATGCCCCTTGCAGGGACTACCTTCGGGCGCCTCCCCTCGTGCTCCCCTATGTCAGCCCGCTGCGAATTTTGTTTTTTGCAACGGGCTTATGCATGCCGACTACTTTACATCGCCCTGCGACTTGGCGCGCAGTTTGAAACGCTGGATCTTGCCGGTCGCCGTCTTCGGCAACTCGTTTGCGAACTCCACCCAGCGCGGGTACTTGTACGGCGCCAGCTTGGACTTCACGTGCTGCTGCAATTGTTCGGCCAGAGCGGCGTTGCCCACG
>JAKAIH010000207.1 GCA_021825225.1 Pseudomonadota bacterium | reverse complement strand
CCCAGCGAGCAAGGGAGTACGAGTGAAGAGATCGGCGCTATTTTGCTTGATTACTGCAATTACTGTTTTGATCGCGGCATGCGCAAGTGGTTCGTACACAGCGCCTAGGGACTCCTCGTCGGACCACTCCTCGCATCGGCATTAATCCGCCCGGCACTGCGAGCGCGGCAATTTGGCGAATGACCAAAGTGAACAAGGGGCACGGCGACTGCCGCAGTTGCAAGCTGCTCGCGGAAGCTACGGGATTCGCCTCCGCCATCGTGAGCTACACTTTCCGGCGATCCGTGCTTCAACAATACTGAACCGTGCATTGCAATCGCGGTGCAGTTTCAATCGACGAGAACAAGGAAAGCGTTGGCCGGTGGCAAGGTCTCGGCGAAATGGACCCGATCAAGGCTGTCCTCGTCAAGAATGAATGACAGGCGAGCGCGATTGACGGGAACATTACCGGATGATGACGCAAATGTAATCGTAGCGCCATGAACCGGTAATGGTGCAGAGACTAATCTCCACAAGCCATTCCGGCTAATTCCCAGGAGAACCAAAATGTTAAAGAAACTGTTGGCAGTTATTGCGATGATTGCCGTTACCGGTTCGGCATTCGCCGTCGATGCGTCCCAGGTCGCGAAATCGATCGCATTGAAAGACGGCTCGACGGTGTACGTCTACAAGGATGGAAAAATGGGGATGGAAGACAAATATGGCCGGTCTGTATATATGGATCCCGGTCATGTTATGGAAACCAAAGATGGCAAGAAAATCATCATGATCGGAAACGAGATCTATCGCGTCGACGAAATGTTGCACGGGCAACATAAACTCGGCGGTTGATTTCTTCCGACTTTCGCTTTAGGAAAACGGCCCGCTCAGCGGGCCGTTGTTATTGCGAAGTATGGTCGGCAACCTTGCGGCTGTTCGCACGCGAGCGCGTTACATACGCACTTGGCGCGCGGCGACAGTGGGGCTCGCCGGCCACCGGGTAGCAGACGGATTCGACCAGGTAGATTTCATGCCGCAACAGCTTGGCCCCACAAGTTGTACGTAAGCGGCCGCGGGCCGGGAAGATACCTGGCCTGCATATCCTTGCATTCGAATCCGCTTTCGAGCAATAGGGCTGGAACGTCGCGATTGAGGTGACAGCCACCTGCAATTTTCTTCCAGTGTGGCGTCAACCGGTCCTGCCAGCGGCTGACGCCCTGGTCTGGCGCGCGGCCGTGTTCGCAGAAGATGAGTTTTCCGCCCGGCATGAGGACGCGGCGCATTTCCTTCAATGCGGCCACGGGATCGGGGATGGTGCACAGCGTATAAGTGACAAGCACGGAATCGAAGCTCGCGTCGTCGAAAGGAATCTTTTCGGCGGAGAGGCCGACGAGCTTCACATCGAGCCCCGCTCGTGCGATGCGCCTGAGCGCGAGGCGGTGCATTTGCAGCGCCGGATCCAGGCCGACGATTTTCGTGACCTTGGACCGGTCGTAGTGCCGCATGTTCAGACCGGTGCCGACGCCCACCTCCAGCACACGACCCTCGGCCAAGGGAACGACTTTCTCCCTCTGGCGGCGCACCGGTTTGAGGCCGCAGGCAAAATCGAGCAAATATGGCAATACGTGCTGGTCGTACCAGTTATCGTTCACTTTCCCGCCGCTCTTGTTCACAGTGCTCGACGTCGAATTGATGAGGGCACGCGCAGGTAATCGGTATGCCGAACACCGGTGCAACGCCCTGCGTCCTTACGGCTTAGCCTCGAGTTGTAGTCTATATGAGAGCGCGGCGCTCAGGTCTGAGAAATGCCTTCGCTGAAACCGACGGACTAAGTGGTCTATACGCAACGGTACGTTCGACCGCCACGACGTGAAGGATAAAGGTAGGTGCGCCGCTGCCAAGCGGCGCGAAGCCGACCTCGTCGCTATCCGCGTGGTCGGCCCAGTTTGATCTATATCAAGCTATTCTCGATCGATGGTTGACTGATCAAATGCGAACGGTTATCGTTTGACTATGGACCCGCAAACAAACATCCCGCTGGGACAGGAAGGACGTGTAGCGCGTACGGCGCGGCCCCCGTGTCGGCCGAAAATTTCGAGCCAGACGCTGCTCGGCCCCCGCGGAGAATTGATCATCGAACATGGCGGCCGTGAATATCGCTTGCGTCTGACACAAAACGGCAAATTGATACTAACCGCGTAACGACCCGGGCGGCGCAGGCGCCCCCGGACCAAGTTTCGCGCGCGCAAGCCAGCTAGCATCCGCCAGCCAGCCAGCGCTTTCCAAGAAGGGAGAGCTGGCTGATGTTGATTTCGAAATCCCCCGCGGCCTTCGGCGTCGGGTTTCGCCGCGCGCCCTGCGCGTTCGCTCAGACCGAAACACGCTTGCCCAAGGTAGGCGCCAGCGCCGCGCGCGCGGAAGCACAAGGCTATTCCCGGCATCGGATCAAAAACGGCTGCGCCCCTGCGCGCGCAGCCGCTGGACCGCGCGATCTCCTGCGCGTCCGACTCATCTCTGTTCGACATGTCCCCCATTGCCCCCACGCGCGAGGCGCTTTTTGCCAATTCTTAAAGGAGTAGACCATGCGATTTGCACCACATCTTGTTTCGACTGCCGGTTTCGTTGCCGCTTTCTTCGCCGCATCCTCCGCACTCGCTGTCGAGTACCCCGTCGGCGCCCCGCTGCAGCGTTACGGAATGGAGATCACCGCCGTCTATCTGCAGCCCGTCACCATGGAACCTGAGGGCATCATGAAAGCTCCCGGTGAATCCGACATTCACCTGGAGGCGGATGTTCGAGCCCTGGGAAACAATCAAAACGGCTTTCCCGAGGGCGCATGGATACCGTATCTCAAGGTGCAGTTCGAGTTGAAGAAGGAGGGAGCGGCTGACACGGTGAGCGGAAACCTGATGCCCATGGTAGCCAACGACGGCGCGCATTACGGCGACAACGTCAAGCTCAAGGGACCGGGTAGATACAAGCTGAAATACCGGATCGACCCGCCTTCAGCGGATCCGCACACCCACTTCGGCCGACACACCGATCGCCTCACCGGGGTGCGGCCGTGGTTCAAGCCGTTCGAAGTCGAGTATGAGTTCACCTATGTAGGCATTGGAAAGAAGGGAGGCTACTGATGCGCCTCGGCCGCTTTCTTGTATCCGCGGCAACCTTGGCGATCGGCTTCGCTTGTCCCCTGGCTCGCGCGACAACGCAGGACGAGGCGTTGTTGAAGCAGCAACTGCAACGCCTTGCCGATCGCCTGGACCGCGTGGAAAAACGCAACGTCGAACTGGAGGCGCGACTCAAAGCGTATGTCGGACGGCCGGTGCTGAAGGACGAGGGGCTTGAAAGGCGCCTTCAGGCCCTGGAAGGCTACAACAAGCGCCTGGAAGACGCTCTCGATAACGAGGACATTTCTGAGCGCGAGCCGGAGCTGGCATCGCGGCTCAAAGCGGTCGAGTACAACACGCTCGACATCCAGAAGCAGGCCAAGGTGATCGATTCGATCGAGGGCTTTGCCGCCGGGGCGAGTTTCACCTCTGTAGGCCAGCGCGCGAGCGGCGTCAATACCAATGGAACTACGCTGAACTACCGCACCGACATTACCGTAACCACGCCGACCGTGAAGACGGGCGACGTGGAGAGCAAGCTCTTCGGGCATTTTCGCGTCGGGCAGGGCCGCGGGATCGCGCAGAACATAACTTCTTTTGCCGGCCCAAACGCTTCGTCATTTCAACTCGGTACCGCGATCCCGCCGGAAAACAGTGCGGTACTGCTGGCCGAAGCCTATTACCGGGCCGAGGTTCCCTTGCCCTTCGGCGGCTTCAAACCGCAGTCGCGTGAAAAACTGACGGTCAATTTCGGCAAGATGGACCCGTTCGCGTTCTTCGACCAGAACGCAGCCGCCAACGACGAAACGCGCCAGTTTCTCGCGAGCCCCTTCGTCCACAACGCGCTGCTCGACAACCCGATTGCGGCAAACGTGGGCGCCGATGGTTTCGGCTTTTCCCCCGGCGCGCGCGTGGCCTACAGCAACGAGCGCACCAAAAGCGAGCCTTGGGGCCTGTCCTTGGGCGTGTTCGGCGCCGGGCGCAGCGCCGACTTTTCCGACGGTTTCAGGTCGCCCTTCTGGATTGCCCAGACTGAATCCACCCAGCGCTTCGGTGGGCTCACCGGCAACTACCGTGCCTTTCTCTGGCGAAACGCCCAGGCACCCACTTTCCTGCGCGACCCGAGCGATCTGGATACGACCTTGCTTCGCCCACATCGTGGCGGCGGCTTGAATTTCGACCAGCGTTTTGGTGACTACGTTACCTTGTTTGGCCGTTACGGATGGGCCAGCGGCGAGGGGCTGCCGTTCGACCGCACGCTCGCACTTGGCGCCGAAATAGGCGGCAGTTATTGGTCGCGCGGGGCCGACGCACTGGGTGTCGCATTTGGTGCCAATCGCAGCAGCGAGGCGTTCCGCAACGGCTCCGCACGGGTGGTCAACGCAGCCGGCAGCCCCGTGTTCGGATTCGCTGCCCAAGGTGCTGAACAGGTCGCTGAAATCTACTATCGCTACCGCGTCCACCAGAATTTGGAGATATCCCCCGATTTCCAGCTGATTCGCGACCCGGCTGGTAATCCCGGCGCGAAGCCGGTCAAGCTCGTTGGTATCCGCATCCAGCTCAACCAGTGAATCGAATAGCGTCATGCGTACGTTTCGCTTGCTTGCGTGGTGTTGCTTGATTTCCCTGTCGATGCTCTCGCCTGGTACGGGATGGGCCCAAGACCTCCCGACATTCAAGCTCGTCGCGCGGGACGGAAAATGGTTTCCCGAGGTGATCGAGGTCCCGGCGAACACGCGCTTCCGGCTGGAGATCACCAATCAAAATGCAGGCGCCGAGGAATTCGAAAGCAGAGAGCTGCACAAGGAACTGGTGCTTGCGCCCGGCGTGACTCGTGTACTCGTCTTTGCGCCGATGAAACCGGGCACGTATCCGTTCGTTGGCGAATTTCATCCCAAGACCGCGCACGGGCGCATCGTGGTGAAGTAAGGAGTTGCTCATGGGAAATGCCCTGTTTGTCGTGTGGCGCGAGAGCGTCGAAGCGATTCTGGTGGTCGGCATCTTGTATGCCTGGATTCGCCGCAGCCCCACATCAGGGGTAGGACTGCGTCATCTTTTTTTGGGCACCGGCGCCGGAATCTTGCTCGCGGCGACCCTCGGCGCGTTGATGCTGGGCTTGCAAAGCCAGCTCGCGGGCCAAGCGCTGGATGCATTCCAAATCGGCGTGCTGTTTGTCGCTGCAGCACTCATCGCTCAAATGGTGGCGTGGATGAATGTCCATGGGCGCCATATTCGACGTGACCTGGAAATCAGCATGACGCGGGCGGCCGATCGTGCCGGCGGCTGGTCCTGCGCGCTGCTCGCCGCTCTCGCCGTTGGACGCGAGGGCGCCGAAACCGTGCTGTTCCTTTACGGCATAGCGGCGGAGAGACGAGGCGGCGAACTGTTGGACATGGCGCTCGGGTCGCTGCTGGGTTTCGTCCTGGCGCTCGCAACCGGAGCCTTGCTCGTTCGCGGCAGCCGCTGGGTATCGGCGAGGCT
>JAKAIH010000206.1 GCA_021825225.1 Pseudomonadota bacterium | reverse complement strand
CCTGGTCGAGGGCGGGGTTGCGGGGACTTCGTCGGTGATGACGGGCAGTACTTCGGACATGCGTGTGCTCCTCTACGCGCTGTCAACCTAGAGTTGTAGCAAGACGAGGGGACGCCCCCCGGGGGGGACTTCCTTCGGGCGCTCTCCTCGTGCTCCCCTAAGCCGGAGCCGTAGTCAATCTTTTTGCTACGGATTCCTGGAATGCGAAAGCGGGGCGGCCGAGGCCGCCCCGCGACTATGGTGCGGAGTCACGGTGCGCGAACTCAGAGCGCCCCGACTTCCTTGTAGAACTTGGCCGCGCCCTTGTGCAAGGGCACGCCGACGTCCTCGGCCATGATCTTCGGCGTCAGACCGGAGATCGCCTTGTTCGAAGCCGCCATGTCGGCGACGTTGGCCGCCATTGCCTTGACCATTTTGTAGACCATGTCCTCGGGCAGATCGCAGGCGGCGATGATGTGCGTGGCATAGCCGATCACATCGACGTCCTTGTCCTGTTTCGGATAAGTGCCGGCCTTGATGGTGAGCTTGGAATAGCCGGGATTGATCTTCTTCATCTCGGCCAGGGTCTTGTCGTCGATGCCGATCAGTTTGACGCCGCGCGCACTGGCCAGGTCCATCACCGACGAAGCGGGCACCGTCGTTCCCAGGGTGAATACGTCGGCGTGGCCGTCTTTCACCAGATCCACCGCATCGGTGTAGGAGGCGAGGAAATTCACCTTCGCCAGCGACTGGTAGCTCATGCCGTTGACCTTCAATATGTGCTGGTTGATGATCTCCGAGGAATTGCCCTTGGGCTGGGTCACCATCACCTTGCCCTTGAGGTCGGCGACGCTGTTGATTTTCGAGTCGGCCGGCAGGACCATCTGATAGTACTGCGGGTAGAGGTTGGCGACCTGGCACACCTTGGTCACCTTCTTCGGGTAGGGCGGGCGCCCGGCGAGGCCGTCCACCGTCGTGATGGTGTTGCCGAAGCCGATCTGCGCCTTGCCTTCATCGACGCCGCGCACATTGGCGATGCCGGCGCCGGGCTGCATCTGCACTTGCAGGCCGGGAATCGCTTTTTCCCACATGCCTTTGAACGCGCCGCCGAGCGGCACCCACACCCCGCCCTGGGGACCGGTCATCAAGGTTACCTGTTGCGCGGCCACAGTGGCGGGAACGATCAAGACCGCAGCGGCCGCAGCGGCCATCAGGGTAGATCTAAAGCTTGATTTCATGCTTTGCTCCTCTAGAAAATCGCTCAATTGGAACCGGTCTGATGCCGGCTGTTGGAACGAATGATACTACTACTGCCAGGGCCACGAAACCGATGGCCCCGCCTGCCGCTCTCAGACCACCCGGGTCAGCACCGGCTTGCCGGCGAAATGCGCGCGCAGATTGTCGACGGTGAGATCGCCCATGGCTTTGCGCGTCTCGTGCGTGGCGCTGCCCACGTGCGGTTGCAGCACCACCTGGTCCATTGCGAACAGCGCCTCGGGCACTCGCGGTTCGTCCTCGAACACATCCAATCCGGCCGCGCCCAGCGTGCCGTCGGCAAGCGCCTTGACCAGGGCTTGCTCGTCAACCACCGAGCCGCGCGCGACGTTGACCAGCGTGCCCTCCGGACCCAGCGCCCTTAGCACTTCGGCATTGACGATGTGGTGCGTCGCGGGTCCTCCCGGGCATATCACCATCAGCACGTCGCAGTCGCGCGCCATGTCCACCAGCTTGGGGTAGTACTTGTAGGATACCTCGGCCTGAGGCTTGCGCCCGTGATAGACGATCTGCATGCCAAAGGCCTCGGCGCGCTTGGCTATGGCCTTGCCGATGCGGCCGTAGCCGAGTATGCCCATGGTCTTGCCGCCGACTTTGCGCGCGAAGGGCAGGGGGCCCTTGAGCCAGCTACCGTTGCGCACGAAGCGGTCGCCGAGGCTGATACGACGCAGGGTGGCGACCGTGAGGCCCATGGCGAGGTCGGCCACGCATTCGTTCAGCACCTCTGGCGTATTGGTGACGATCAAGCCGCGCTGCCTGGCCGCGTCTAGATCGACTCCATCGACGCCGACGCCAAAGCAGGCGATGATCTCCAACTTTGGAAGGGCGTCCATCAGTCCGACGTCGGTCTTGTCGCGGTGGGTGGCCTGGATGCCGCGGATGCGCGAGCCGACCTTGGCGAGAAGTGCATCCCGTTCCTTCGCCAGCCATAGCTTGTGTACGGTAAAGTCGCGTTCCATAGCCTCATAGGAAGGTGCGTAAAACGGCCCGAGCGACAGGATTTCGATGTCTTTCATGATTTGAATTTGGCGCAGAGCTTCTCCGATTCGCGCGCGAGCAGGCCCACGTCGGCTCCGACCGCCACGAACAGGCAGCCGATTTCGAGATAGTGGCGTGCCTCGGCTTCCACCGCGGTGAGTATCCCGGGCGCCTTGCCTGCCTTGCGTATGCGGCCGATGGCACCGTCGATTGCCTTCTTCACCTCCGGATGCGCCATGTCGCCCAGATGGCCCAGCCCGGCGGAAAGGTCGGCCGGACCGATGAACACACCGTCCACGCCGTCGGTCGCCGCGATCGCCTCGAGGTTGTCCAGCCCGAGCCTGGTCTCCACCTGCACCAGCACGCACAGTTCTTCCTCGGCGCGCTTGAAGTAGTCCTTGACCCGGCCGAAGCGCGTGGCGCGCGTGGTGCCGGCGACGCCGCGCACGCCGCGCAGGGGATAGCGCGTGTAGGCGACGGCTTGTGCCGCTTCCTCGGGCGTCTGCACGTAGGGAATCAGCAGCGTTTGCACGCCGACGTCGAGAAAGCGCTTGATCAGCACCATATCGTTCCATGCCGGGCGTACGATGGCCGTGGTCGGGTAGGCCGAGGCCGCCTGCAGTTGCGTGACCACGTTCTCCAGATCGTTGGGCGAGTGCTCGGTGTCGAGCAGCAGCCAGTCGAAGCCGGAGCCGGCGATGACTTCCACGCTGTAGTGTGAGGACAGGCTGGACCACAGCCCGATTTGCGGCTTGCCTGCCTTGATGCCGCGCTTGAATTGGTTCACTGGCAATTCCATGTTTTCTCCGAAGATGTAGTGTTGATTATGGCGCCTGACGGATCTCGCCTTGGGCGGCTGAGCCAGGGGAGCACGAGGGGATGCGGCTCTTCGTCGCGCCCCGCTATTTCAGAACTCGCAGCCGCGTTCGCGCAGCAACGCGTCCACCCAGCGCCGATCGGCTTTGCCTGCGGCGATGGATTTGAGGATCGCGGTTTCCTTGGCGAGCTGAGACTTGGCCAGGGCCAGAAGTTCTTCGGCATGCTGCAGCGGCACGGCGACCACGCCGTCGCTGTCGCCGACGATGATGTCGCCGGGATGCACCACCATGCCGTCCAGCGCGACCGGCGCGTTGATTTCGCCCGGCCCGTTCTTGTACGGGCCGCGATGGGTGACCCCGCAGGCATACACCGGGAAGCGCCGTGCGCCGATCTCGGCTGCGTCGCGAATCGCGCCGTAGATGACCATCCCCGCCGCACCGCGCTTTTCGGCAAGGCTGGACATGATGTCGCCGATGATGGCCGTAGTGAGCACGCCGCCGGCATCGACTACGATGACGTCACCGGGGGCGGCGATGTCGATTGCCTTGTGCACCATGAGGTTGTCCCCGGGGGCGACCTTGACCGTCAGTGCCGGTCCGCACAGCTTGCCGCCTTTATGCATCGGGCGCAGCGCGGCGCCGCTGGCGACCATGCGGTTCATGTTGTCCGACAGGTGCGCGGTCACCATCGCGCCCAGGGCCTTGACCAGCTTTTTCGCTGGACGTGCCGGCATCGGGAGGATGCGAAATCCAATATTTGGCATGAAATGACTCCGAATGAAAATTGAATGGATCGGTAGGGACGGTCGAAAAACCCCGGCGCGCGCTTGCTGCCGCGCCTACAGGGGGGAAAACGAAGTCGAGCGCAGGATGCGGTTTTCCATGTGCTCCATGTAGCCCGCCTCGGTATTCATCTTGAGATAGGCCTGCCATCCCGGGTCCTGCTGCATCGCGTTGCGTTTTGCCTCGCGCTCGGCCTGGTCGGCATAGGCCCAGAGATGGACCACCTGATTCAGCGGTCCGACCTCGGTGGTGGTGAATACCACCGGCTTGCCGATGTAGCGCAGCTGGATCGGATAGGCGTGCTTCTCATACATCGCGAGCCAGGCGTTCTGCATGCCGGGCTTGAACGTATAGATGCGCAGGTCGAAAATCATGATCGCTCCGTGAGATGGGTGATGGAAAATGCCGCGTAGTGCATGCGCTTGTCGTGCGGGAGGGAACCGGGGGTATGAGGCTGCCCCGCATGATACCAGCCATTAAATGAACTGGCGCGACACTGGCGATCCGATCCCGCTCAGTGTGCGCAACTTCGGGCCGCGCCGCACCGGTTCAAACCGGATAAAATCGCGGGCGATACGATCGGCAAGAGTCAGTGTCGCAGCACGCTTCGGCGCGAAACCGCAGCGGCGGGCCGCGGCAATGGCTGTCGCGCGCTCAGGCGCCGGTCGCAGATAATAATGCGACCCTGACCGGGCAAGGAACTTCACCATCCAACCGAAGGAACCACAGACATGCTTTCACCAGCCGATCGCAGCAAGGCCGCTCAAATACTGCTCGCCGCCGAAAAGGAGCGCAAGCCCGCGGTACAGCTCTCCAAGACTTTCCCCGACATTACCATCGAAGACGCGTACGCGATTCAGAGCGAAGTGACCCGGATTAAAGTTGCCGAAGGCCACAGGGTGCGCGGCCACAAGGTCGGCCTCACTTCCAAGGCGATGCAGCAGTCGTCGCAAATCGACGAGCCCGATTACGGCCACCTGATGGACTATATGTTCATCGCCGACGGCGCCAAGATTCCGTTCGAGCGCTTCATCGTGCCGCGGGTGGAGATCGAGCTTGCGTTCGTGCTGGGCAAGCCGCTCAAGGGCCCGGGGGTGGAACTGGTGGACGTGCTGCGCGCGACGGAGTACGTCGTTCCGGCAATCGAGATCATCGATGCAAGGGTGCAGAATCCGCGCAAGATTTTCGACACCGTGTCCGACAACGGCGCCGCCGCGGGCATCGTCATGGGCGGGCGCCCGGTGGGGCCGATGGAAGTGGACCTGCGCTGGGTCAGCGGGCTGCTAAGCCGGAATTCCGAGATCGAGGAAACCGGGGTGGCGGCGGGCGTGCTCGGGCACCCGGCGATGGGCATAGCCTGGCTCGCGAACAAAGTGGGCAGCTTCGGCACCACGCTGGAACCCGGCCACGTGGTGCTCGCCGGTTCCTTCACGCGGCCGGTGTGGGCGGCAAAAGGAGACACGCTGCGCGCCGACTTCGGTCCCCTGGGCTCGATTTCGGTTCAGTTCGTCTGAGCCAGCGCCAGGTCGGCGCGGGCAGGGCTCGCGCCGGTTTTAAAACAGTCCCGGAATAAAGCGGCGCACGCGCTTGGCGTACGCGGCATAGTCCGGGAACAGAGCGCGCAGACCGCGCTCTTCCAGCATCGCTTTTGCCAGCAGCACCGCAGCCAGCGCGACCCAGCAGGCAATTTTCCACAGGTCGCGGTAGGCTAGGACCTCCGCGGCCGCGAATAGCAATACGGCGGAATACATC
>JAKAIH010000205.1:1410-5596 GCA_021825225.1 Pseudomonadota bacterium | reverse complement strand
GGATACCGGCAGCCCCGTGCAAGCGCGCCGATGTGGGCGAAAGTCTCTGCGATGCCTTCGTCGGCGCCAAGCATTCCCAGTTCGCGCATGCCCGGCATGTCGATCAACAGCCCGCCATGCTCGAGCGCAATCAGGTGGCGCCGCGTGGTGGTGTGACGCCCTTCACCCGTATGGCTGACTTCGCGGGTTTCGAGCGCGCCGTCGCCGAGCAGACGGTTGATGAGCGTCGTCTTGCCAACGCCCGACGAACCGAGCAGACAATAGGTCTTGCCGGAAGCCATGAGCTCGCGAACCTGATCGACGCCCGCGCCCGTCACGTTGCTGACGCAGACGATCTTCGCGTCCACCCCCATGAGTCGGATCCTGCCGATCAACTGTTCCAGTTCTCCCGGGGCGACCAGATCCGTCTTCGTCAGAAGCACCACGGGCTCGATCCGGCCGTCCCTGACCATCACGAGGTAGCGCTCCAGCCGCCGGACATTGAAATCGAAGTGGCAGGCCTGCACGATGAACGCCACGTCGATGTTTGCCGCAATCATCTGGAACTCGACGTCGCGGCCAGCCGCTTTGCGCCGGAGGAAGGATCGGCGTGGCAGCAGGTGGTGAATGCTGGCCTGCGCGCCGGCATCGCGGTAGTGCACGCACACCCAGTCGCCCACGCATGGAAGTTCGGCGGAGGACTCGGCGAGGTGGAGGAATTTGCCGGTCAGTTCGGCCGGCACCTCGCCGTCCTCGCCCCGGATCAGGTAGCGCCCTCGCTCAACCGCGGTGACCCTGGCCACGGACGAATCGGGCCCGCACAGTTCGCTGGCTTTATCCGCCAAGCAGAGATCCAGACCAAGTTCACTGAACTTCATCATGAAAGCCTAATGATCGTCTCCCGACAAGCCCAGCCGCTGCAGGCAAAGAAATCCCTATAGGGATTTCAGTATGACATCTTCCTCCGCCGCCACTTGCTTCATCATTTTGCCTGCGACGCCGCCGAAGAACATGCTCATCAAGCCTGTATTCATCTTTGCGACAAACGTCTTGCCATCGCGTTCGAAGATACCGATTCGACAAGGCATCATGGAAGAAAATACGGGGGAATTCTCGAGGACGCCTTTCGCATACTGCGGTTTGCAGAGCTCTATGATGTGAACCTTGAGAGCGAGATTTACGCCCTTTTTTGCAGTCATCTGATTTACATCGATCTGGCCCGGGATGCCCCATCCTGCATTCTTTATCGAGTTTTCGAGCTTTGCGATGGAAGCATGAAACTCGTAGGGCACCTCTTTTGCCACCATCATGTAGTGTCTGAACAGATAGACCACTGCGATTAGCGTCAATACAACGCCCGAAATGAAACCGACGAATATCATCATATGCCTCTCCTTGTGGCCAGCTCTCGAAAATCTGTCGTCACCTGCAGCATGAAAGTAATTCGACAACTGGCGTGGCTCCGGCCGGCGGCATGCCTCGTGACGAGCGTCTGGCCGAAGAAGCAACGCGGGTTTCAAAAATGGCGCATGCCGCAGGCATGATTTAAGCGCAACGCCGCGCGCGCGTCGGTGACTTAGGTCACCCTCGTCCTTCACCGGCGACCAGAAGATGGAATGATTTCCCATGTGCCTGGGGGTCTGCTGCTGGCCGCCGACGGACCCGGGCAGAACGCAATGCGTTGAACTATGCGATCCCGGCCGAAACGAGATTCCGTCCTTGAGCGGCTCGACACCGCCCATGAAATCGCCGGGAGGCGCCTGGCTCAGGGAACGGCATGGGCGATGATTTCTTGCGGCGCCGGCTCGCCCCACTGGGAATCCAGCCCTTCCTCCGCCGGCAGCAGGTTTGCCGGGGCATGGATATTGAGCATGTCGGAGTCGGCCCAGTGTTCGTGCACGCGGCCCCAGGGGTCGTTCCAGTAATCGAAGACCTGGCTGCCGAGCACGTGGCGCCCGACGCCCCAGGCATGCTTGTACTTGCCCGCCTGCTTGAGGTACTGGTGCCCGAGCATGACGTCGTCGATATTCTGCGCCTCGAAGGAAAGGTGGTTGATGCCGGTCTGCGGCCCCTCGATGCACACGAGCGTATGGTGGTCGACGTAGGTTTCGCCGCGGTCGCAGCGGTTGAACGAAGCGATTACCTTGTTCTTGTCGCCTTCCACGTAGACTTCGTCTGAACAGACCAGGCCGAACATCTCCCGGTACCACCTCATCTTTTCCCTGGCGTTTTGGGTCATGATCATGGCATGCGCCGCGCGCTTCACCTGCGAAGGCCCGCGCTGCAAGCGCGTCAGCACGCCGGCGCGGCGCAGCTTGTTGTCGCCGGTGTTGACCGGGTTGTCGCGCACCGGCAGCGCCGCCAGTTGCTGCATGCCGCACATCACCTCCATTTGATAGCCGTGCGGATCGGTCAGCCGCACGCGCTTGCCGCCGCCGGGCTCGTCGACGTGCTCGATGCCGGTGGCGCCCGGTGCCTTGGCCAATCCATTCAGTTGGTCCTCGTCGTCGACGAAGAAGCACAAGCCGATGAACCTGGAAGGCCCGAGGTGGGTGACGTGAATGTGGTGGTTGGGGTCGGTGCCGCGCATGTACAGCGCGTCCGCCGTTCGATCGGCGCGTACCATGCCGAATCTGAGGAGGAATTCTTCAGCCTCATCCAGGCTCGGCGATTGCAGTCGGCCGAATGCAAGGTCCGTGACTTTGACGTGCGCCATGCGAGTCTCCTTCTGTCGGGTGATTGCGAATTCTTTTTGCCGCATTCTAGCCCAGGTACCGCCCGCTTTCGCAAGCAGGCTCAAAGGACTGCGCGCCTTCGGCCCGCACTGCGCTTGAATGCCGGCGCAACTCCTGTCTGAAACCGGTCTTCCCATCGTGAGCGCTGAAGAGATCGCGTTTTTCGGAGAGAATCACGCCTTTCCCACCATTTCTGGAATCAGCCATGGATGAACTGCTCTACGAACTGCGCGACGGCGTCGCCTACCTGACCTTCAACCGGCCGCAGGCGAGGAACGCCCTCACCTTCGCGATGTACGACCGCCTGGCCGAGATCTGCGAGCAGGCGAACAAGGACCGCTCGATCCGCGCGCTGCTCCTCACCGGCGCGGGCGACAAGGCTTTCGCCGCGGGCACCGACATCTCGCAGTTCCGCGCCTTCGACAAGGAGCAGGACGCGCTCGACTACGAAGCGCGCATCGACCGGGTGCTGGGCGCGCTCGAGCGCTGCCGCGTGCCGACCATCGCCGCGATCAACGGCGCCTGCACCGGCGGCGGCGCGGGCATCGCCGCCTGCTGCGACCTGCGCATAGGCACGCGCAGCCTGCGCTACGGCTTTCCGGTGGCGAAGACGCTGGGCAACTGCCTGTCGATGAACAACTACGCGCGCCTTGCCGCGCTGCTGGGACCGGCGCGGGTAAAGGACATCATCTTCCGCGCGCGCCTGATCGAGGCCGAGGAAGCGTTGGCGATCGGTCTGGTGGGCGAGCTGGTCGAGGACGGCGCCGCGCTCGCGCGCCGCGCCGAGGAACTCGTGCGCGAAGTGGCGAACCTCGCCCCGCTCACGCTGCAGGCGACCAAGGAGGCGATCTACCGCCTGCGTCCAAAACCGCAGGAAGGCAGCGACCTCGTGCTCATGTGCTATATGAGCGCGGACTTCCGCGAGGGCATGGAGGCATTTCTCAACAAGCGCAAGCCCGTCTGGAAGGGGCGTTAGGCCCTGCGGCCTCGACAAGCCTCGAGGGGAAAGTCCCGTTTGGGGACATCCCCTCGGATTGAAACAGCGCTAAGCCTTCCTGCCGCTCGCCGCGTAAAAGTGCGCGATCGCGGCCTCGGCGCAGACGCGGTCCTGCTCCGCCGTGCCCGAACTCACGCCTACGCCGCCGACGATTTCGCCCTCGACGTGCACCGGCAGGCCGCCGCCGATGATGCTGAAGTGCCCGCCGTTGGTGATGTGGATGCCGAAGGTCGGGCTGCCGGGCACGCACAGCTGGTTGTACACATGCGTGCCGTTGCGCGCGATCGCGCCGGTGGCGGCCTTGTCGATGGCGATCGAGATGCTGCTGATCTTGCCGCCGTTCATGCGCTCGAATTTGATCAGGTGGCCCGATTCGTCCGTGACCGCGATGCACATCGGTATCCCCATTTCGCGCGCCTTGGCCGCGGCCCCTTCTATCAGTATCTGCGCTTCTTCAGCGTCCAGTCGTCTAAGC
>JAKAIH010000205.1:0-1400 GCA_021825225.1 Pseudomonadota bacterium | reverse complement strand
CGGATACATTGCGCCCACCGGCAGGCCGATCAGGCGCATGGCGGTCTTCATGGTCGCCGTGAGGCCGCGGTGCATCCATCTGGCCGGAAACAGCGCGAACTGCAGCTGGATCTGCGCCGCGCGCCGATAGTCGCCGGCAAGATAGGCGTCGATCACCTGGCGCGCGATCTCCGCGCCCGGCGGCGGCATGGTCGCGCCCGAGCCGCCCAGTTCCAGCGTGGCGAGCAGCATCTGCATGGTGGTGAAGTAGCGCGCATGCCCCGCATGGTCGACTTCCACGATCAGGCGCGAGACGCGGGCGAGATCGCGCGAGCTCTCCTTGATGTAGCGCACCTTGTCTATGCTGGCGATGGCGATGGTGGCCGGAATGGAGACGTCGGCGCCCGGACCGGAATTGAGGTACAGCGTCAGCGGCAGCGGCGACTCGCGCGCCACCGCCTCGAAATACGCCACCAGGTCGCGCTCGGTCGGTGGTCCGCCGAAGGGCCGCAGCGGCGCCAGCATCTGCACCGCCTGCGCGCCCAGGCCGTGGGCGAAATGCGCAAGCTCTAGCGCCGTCCGGAACGAAGGATGCGAGATGCCCACCATCACCGGACAGCGTCCCGCGACGCATTCCAGCGTGCGCCGGATCAGTTCCTTGCGCTCGTCCATGCCGAGGTAGGTGTATTCCTGCGCCTCGACGCCGGCCGCGACCACCATGGTGGCGCCGCAGTCGCCGACGACGTAGTCGATTTCCCGCTTCAATGCGGCAGTGTCGACCTTCAAATCGCTGGTGAACGGCGTGAGCGGTGCGACGACGAGTTCGGGTTTTGTCATGCTGTTGCTTCCCTTTTTTTCGGCGCAATGGCGAATTGCGCAATTCGTCTTGGGTCAACTGCCCGACGCCTGTTATCGATTGAGATCGATTCGCGATTGTCAGTCAGCCATCTTGACGTCCGCTGCTATGGTACAAAGAAAGCGGAAATGCTGCAGTCTTCGCTTTCGTTCTGAATTTCCAAAGTGGCGTAATATTTCTTTGGTAAGGTATTCATAGGCCCCGGTGTTACCGAAATGGGACCCAGGAAATGCAACGACACCGTTGCCACTAGGAGAACCTGTGGAAGGTATCCAGTTCGTTCGCGAAACCCATCTCTCCATTGCAGAGGGCTGCTACCTTCCTCTGGCGGACCTGCTCGGCCACGTTCAGGCTCGTCTTCATGATCTGGTCTTCCAACATCCAGAGCTGAAGCCGTACGCGCCTAACTTGCTTGAGGTCGACCTGTTTGTTTCGTGGGACGAAGACAAATTTCTCCTCCTCATCTCGCCGGAGAAGCGCGCTCAACTTCCTGCAAGGGGTATGGAGACGAAATATCTTCCGGCGCAACGGGAGTCAGGACGCGATGTCTTTCATAACGTCATTG
>JAKAIH010000204.1 GCA_021825225.1 Pseudomonadota bacterium | reverse complement strand
GTGGCGAGCCCGAGCAGGGA
Organism: Pseudomonadota bacterium; assembly: GCA_021825225.1. Classification (GTDB taxonomy): domain Bacteria; phylum Pseudomonadota; class Gammaproteobacteria; order Burkholderiales; family SG8-39; genus 2-12-FULL-64-23. The sequence goes on along the minus strand of JAKAIH010000204.1, from coordinate 5,576 downwards.
AAGCACGGGGCAGTACCTCGATGACGCCGTTATCACCGCCAAGGTCAAGGCGGCGATATTGGACCAGCCTACGCTGAAGGTATTCGATATCAAGGTCGATACGCTCAGAGGCGTCGTCCACCTGGGCGGCATCGTCGCGTCCAGGTCGCAGATCAATGAGGCAGGCGAAATCGCGCGCCGCATCGCCGGCGTGAAGTCGGTAAAAAACGATCTGCGCCTGATGTAGCCCGCGTTGAATCCGGTCCGGGTGTCGGGCATCGGTGCGCCGAGCGCACGGAACGTCCCGCCCGCCGCGAACGCTGACGGGGTCTGCGCCCGGACCTTGTCGCACACGCAGGGCGAAACTGCCCCCGGCTATGCGAAAATACGCGCTGGAACCGCTGCGGCCGCCGCTCACCTGGAGCTGCGCGGCGGCTAATCTGGGGTCGTAGATGAAAGCAATCTTCCTGATCGTGCTGTGCCTGTCGGCGTTGTGCACGGGCGCATACGCCAAGACGCCGGGCGAAGTCGAAGTCGGCGGCGTGCTGCGCGAGGCGCCGCTGTATGGCTTCGCCGGCGATTACCGCAAGCTGTCGGAACTGCGCGGGCGACCGCTGATCATCAACGTCTGGGCCAGCTGGTGCGGCCCCTGCCGCGCCGAGATGGGCTCGCTCGAACGCCTTGCGCGCCGCTATGGCGGCAAGCAATTCAACATCATCGGCGTCTCCACCGACGACGACGCGCGCGCGGCGGCCAACTTCATCGCGCGCACCGGCATCAGTTTCGACAATTACCTCGACAAGAACCTGCTGCTGGAGCGCATGCTCGGCGCGGATACCATCCCGCTGACCGTCCTGGTCGACGCGCGGGGCCGCGTGCTCGCCAAGTTCCACGGCTCGCGCGAATGGGACAGCCCCGAGGCGCTGGATCTGATCGGCAAGGCGTTTCGCGAGAAGCTCTGACGGTAGTTGGTATGCGACACGGGGGGCGTCCCCCCGCGCTCCCCTGATTCAGGCCCGCCCAAGGTTTGTTGGGCGCGCCAAGCCCACGCCGGCCGGCCGCGGACGAAGCGGGACCGAACAGGGTAAAATCGGTCCGCTATAGGAAACCGAGTTCATATCTTCAGGGGTAACCATGCGTAAATACCTGCACATCAATCTTGCGGACCGCTCGATCAGGACCGACGAACTGCACGGCGAGGACGTGATCCGCGCCGGCCGGCACTTCATCGCCAAGACCCTGCTTCGGCTCGGTGCCGCCAAGGTCGACCCGCTGTCCCCGGACAATCCGCTGATCTTCTCCGCCGGGCCGTTTGCGGGCACCAACTTTTCCAACGCCAACCGCTTGAGCGTGGGCTGCAAGAGCCCGCTCACCGGCGGCATCAAGGAATCCAACTCGGGCGGCACCTTCGCCTTCGCCATGGGGCAGCTGGAGATTGGCGGCTTCACGCTCTACGGCGCATTGCCGGAGTGGACGGTGATTCGCATCACCAAGGAAGGCGCGATCACCTGGGAGAGCGCCGAAGCCTACATGGGCAAAGGCACCAACGAGGCCGCGGCGCTGCTGTTCGAGAAATACGGCAAGAAAATCGCGTTCGCGCTGTGCGGTCCGGTGGGCGAATATCTCGGCCTGATGGCGGGCATTTCCATCACCGACACCGACGGCCGGCCTTCGCGCCTTGCGGCGCGCGGCGGCGTCGGCGCCGTGATGGGCTCGAAGAAGGTCAAGGCCATCGTCATCGACGTGCACAAGATGCCGACCTTCCACGACCGCAAGAAGCTCATGGGCTCGATCCGCGAATACGGCGCGCGCCTGGAGAAGGAACCGGCGATCAACACCTTCAAGACCACCGGCACCGCGATGATGGGCGACATCACCAACCGCATCGGCGGGCTGCCGGTGCGCAATTTCAGCAACGGCCGGCTGGTGGAAGCCTCCGCGGGTCCGCTCAAGCTCGGCGGCGACTTCATCCGCGAGCTCAACTCCAGCCGCGGCGGGCACATCTCGCACGCCTGCATGCCGGGCTGCATGATCGAATGCAGCAACATCTATGTCGACGAGAACGGCAAGGAACTGGTGTCGCCGCTCGAATACGAAACGCTCGGCCTGATGGGCAGCAACTGCGGCCTCGACCACCCCGACCAGGTGGCGCGGGTCAACGCCGTCGCCAACGACCTCGGCGTCGATACCATCGAGATCGGCGCCACGCTCGCGGTGCTGATGGAGGCGGGCCTCGGAAAATTCGGCGACGAAGCGTTCATGCACCAGGCGATGGACGACATCCGCAAGGGCAACGAGCGCGGCCGCATTTTCGCGCAGGGCGCGGCGCGCGCCGGCGCGCATTACAAGGTCGCGCGCGTGCCGGTGATCAAGCAGCAGGCGATCAGCGCCTACGACCCGCGCGTGATCGAAGTGACCGGCATATCGATGATGGTCACGGCGCAGGGCGCCGACCACACCACGGGCAACCTGCCGGTGTTCGACTGCAAGGACAAGACCACCGAGCAACTGGCGGAGGCGAGCCTGGGCATCCAGGTCGCCTGCGCCGCGGCCGATTCGCTCGGCCTGTGCATCTTCGGACGCTCGGTCACCAACGTGAGCGGCGAACTCCTCGTCACCGCGCTCAACGACGCGCACGGCACCAATCTCGATGCCTCGTTCCTGCAGACGCTCGGGCGCGAAGCGCTGAAGATGGAGTGGGAATTCAACAAGGCGGCCGGCTTCACCGACAAGGACGACGAGCTGCCCGACTTCTTCTACAACGAACCGCTCGCGCCGAGCAACAAGGCCGCGCGCCACCATGGCGCCGAAGTCAACAAGCGCATCCGCGAATTGATGGTCTGAGCCGGTCCGTCGCCGGCCGCTGTACACTCTCTCCCGGCGACGCCGTCGTCGCCGCAAGCGCATACGCTATGGAGGAGCAAATGCACAGACCCCGGATTGGCTATATAGGCATCGGACTGATGGGCCTGCCGATGACGCGCCGCCTGCTCGAGCGCGGCTACGCGGTGACGGTGTGCGACATCGCCGCGGCACGCACCGACGCGGCGCGCACCGCCGGCGCGACGGTGGCGGCGACGCCGGCGCAGGCGGTGCGCGAGGCCGACCTCGTCCTGCTCAACCTGCCGACCACCGACGCGGTGGCGCAGGCGGCGTTCGGCGAGCAGGGTGTCGCCTCCGCGCTGCGGCCGCCGCAACTCGTCGTCGATTTCTCCACGGTCGAAGTCGAGCAGGGACGCGCCTTCGCCGCGAAGCTGCGCGCGCAGACCGGCTGCGGCTGGATCGACGCGCCGGTTTCCGGAGGACCGCCTGCCTGTGCCGCCGGCACGCTGACCGTGATGGCGGGCGGCGATGCGACCGAGATCGAACGCGTGCGGCCCCTGATGGCGGACATCGCCGGCCGGTTCACGCCCATGGGCCCCTCGGGCGCCGGCCTCGCCGCCAAGATGATCAACCAGCTGATCGTCGGCTGCGCCCACGCGGTGATGGCCGAAGCGGTGGTGCTCGCCGAAGCCGCGGGCATCGATGCGGCGCGCATTCCCGAGTGCCTCGCGGGCGGCTACGCCGACAGCCCGATGCTGCAGAACTTCTATCCGCGCATGGTGCAGCGCGATTTCACGCCGCGGGGCTATGCGCGGCAGCTGCTCAAGGATCTCGAAATGCTGCACAAGTTCGCCGGCGGCCTGAAGGCGCCCTTGCCGATGTCCGGGCAGGCGCTGTCGCTGTACCGCATGCTGGTGCACCTCGGCCACGCCGAGCTCGATTCGACCGCGGTATTCAAGCTGTACGAGCGTCCGGGCCCGGCCTGATCGCCGCGGGGAAGCCGTGCGCTCGCAGGCCATCAGCTTGAACACCAGGCCGAGCTTTCGCATCGCGCTATTGGTCCTTGCCTTCATCGGCATCAGTGTGGCGGGCTGTGCCTATTACTGGTCTAGCTTGCGCAACAGCCAGGCGCAGGAACTGCGGGCCGCGCGGGAGCGCACCGAAGTCCGTGCGAATCAGCTGCAGGAAGCGGCGGCGCAGCAGTTCGACGCGACGGTGCGCAGCATCGACACGGCATTGAAGTACCTGCGCATCGTCTATGTCGACGATCGCGGCAATTTCGATCGCGCGGCGCACGACGTCCTGCGCACCTATCCCGAAGGCATGCTGCAGTTCGTCACGGTGTTCGGGCCCGACGGCTACCTCGCCTACGCGTCCAATAACCAGCGCGAACGGATCTACTTCGGCGATCGCGAGCACTTTCGTGTGCACCTGGACGACAAACAGGACAAGCTGTTCATCAGCAAACCCATTATCGGCCGCATCGCGGGCGTGCCGCTGATTCAATTCACGCGGGCGATCCGCGACGGCAGGCGCTTCCTCGGAGTCGTCGGCATTCCGGTGCGCGCGGATTACCTGGCCAAGGCCTTCGGCGCCTTGCGCGTGGCCCCGGACGATTTGCTCGCCCTTATCCGCCCGGGCGGCGGCTTCATGGCGCGCAATCGCGGCCTGGAAGGCGCGCTAAGCGCAACCGTCCCTGCGGATCGGCCGTTCCTGCTCGCCAAGCCGGGGGAGCGCGGATTGTTCCGCGACGTGGCGACCATAGAAAGAGTGCCAATGGTGTTTTCCTGGCGGCGGCTGGCGGAGTGGCCGGTCAGCGTGGTCGCAGCCGTCAACGAGCAAAGCGAACTGAACGCGCTCACGCTTCGTCACGAGAACGAGCGCCGCCGGGCGCTGCAAGCCATGACGACCATCGTCCTGCTGTCGCTGGGCGCCGGTCTTCTGCTGCTCGGGCTGGCCAGAAAGAACGAGCAGCTCGCCCGAGGCGAGGCGCGTTACGCCAGGGTCCTCGACGGTACCGGCGAGGGTTTCTGGGAGTGGAACCTGCGAACGCAGCTGTTCACGGTCAGCCCGAACTTTGAATTGATGCTGGGACGTGGGCCCGGCGAGTGGGATGCGTCCTACGCGTCATGGCTGCGCGATGTCCATCCGGACGATGTCGCAGCGGCGAGGACCTCGCTCGAGGCGCATCTCGCGGGGGAGGCTCCGGCTTATGCCGCTGAATTCAGGATGCGGACCAAGTCTGGAGAATGGAAATGGATTCAATCCCGGGGAAAGGTCGCCGAGCGCAGCGCGGACGGACGCCCTCTGCTGATATCGGGTACCCATGCCGATATCAACGAACGCAGGTGCGCAGAAGCGCAGCTGCGCAAGCTGTCGCGCGCGGTCGAGCAGAGTCCCGCAACCATCGTCATCACCGACCGCGAGGGCCGGATGGAGTACGTGAATCCGCGCTTCGAAGAAACCACGGGCTACACGCGGGGAGAAGCGATCGGACGCAATCCGCGCCTGCTCAAGTCGGGCGTGAATGCGCCGAGGGTGTACGCGGATCTGTGGAAGGCGATCAGCGCCGGCGGCGAATGGCGCGGGGAACTGTGCAACCGCAGGAAGAACGGCGAGCTGTACTGGGAGCAGGCCGCCATTTCCGGCCTGCAGGGAGACGACGGTCAGATTACGCACTACGTCGCCGTGAAGGAGGACATCACCGAGCGCAAGCGCGCGGAGCAGGAACTGGCGCGTGAAAGCCAGAGAAGCACCTTGCTGCTGCGCAACGC
>JAKAIH010000203.1 GCA_021825225.1 Pseudomonadota bacterium | reverse complement strand
GTGTAACCGCGATAATCCTGCGCCAGCGGCTCCACCCAGTCCGTAGTGTGCGCGGCGAAATCGGCCGCGCTCATCAGCGCGCCATGTGCTTTCGCGTGCGCTGCGATCGTTTGCGCGATCTCGCCGCGGTAATAGGCTTCGCCGCGCGTCCTGGCGATCAGTTCCAGCGTCTTCGCCTGATCGGGGAAGCTGAATTTCTCGCCCGGCAGCGGCGCGCGGCCGCGCGGCATGAAGGCCTCCTTGAAGCCCGGCTGCGCCTGCAGCTCCGGCACCTGGTTGGCCCATTGCTTGGCGATGGTGGGCGAAACCAGGTAGCCGTCGCGGGCGTAGCCTATGGCCGGCTGGAACAGGTCTGCAAACGGCAGCTTGCCGAAGCGCTCCGACAGCGTCACCCAGGCCGAAACGCAGCCGGGCACGCTCACCGAATTCCAGCCGCGCTGCGGCATGGTCTTGTGGTCCTTGAAAAATTCCGGCGTCCAGGCAGCAGGTGAGCGGCCGGACGCGTTGAGGCCGTGCAGCTTGTTTCCGTCCCAGACGATGGCGAACGCATCGCTGCCGATGCCATTGGAAACCGGCTCCAGCACGGTCAGCGCAATCGCGGTGGCCAGGGCCGCATCCATGGCGCTGCCGCCCTGTTGCAGCATGCGCAGCCCGGCCTGCGCCGCGAGCGGCTGCGCGGTCGCGACTATATTGCGGGCGAGTATGGGTTTGCGGTAGGAGGCATAGGGAAACTGCCAGTCGAAGGCGGACATGGGAAGATCCTCAGGGGAAGGTCTGAACAGGTGCAAATGGTGTCGCGACGCGGCGTGGCCGCGCGCAGTTCGTAGCAAATGGCATTTTAGCAGCTTGCGCGAACGCAGGGCGCGGGCAGGCCCTTTTCTACGCTTTCGCCGCCTGTGCCAGGGCCTGATCCAGGTCCCACAGGATGTCGTCGATTTCTTCCAACCCGACCGAGATGCGCACCATGTCGGGCGTGACGCCGGCCTTCGCCTGCTCTTCCTCCGACAACTGGCGATGAGTGGTCGAAGCCGGATGGATCACCAGCGTGCGTGCATCGCCTACATTGGCGAGGTGGCTCATGAACTGCGCCGCGTCGATGAAGGCCTCGCCCGCTCTGGCGCCGCCCTTGACGCCGAAAGTCATGATGCCGGCGCAGCCGCGCGGCAGGTATTTCCGTGCGAGCGCGTGATAGCGGTTCGACGGCAGGCCGGGATAGTTGACCCAGCTCACCTGCGCGTGCGCTTCGAGGAACTGCGCCACCTTGAGCGCGTTGGCGCAATGCGCCTTCATGCGCAGGTGCAGGGTCTCCAGGCCCTGCAGCAGCATCCAGGCGTTGAACGGCGACAGCGCCGGGCCGAAGGTTCTGAGCGTCTCCATGCGCGCCTTCATGGTGTAGCCGAAATCGCCGAAGGTTTCGTAGAAGCGCACGCCGTGATAACCGCGCGAGGGCTCGGTCATACCGGGGAAGTTGCCGTTGTCCCAGGGGAACTTGCCCGACTCGACGATCACCCCGCCCATGGTGGTGCCGTGGCCGCCGATGTATTTGGTCGCCGAGTGCACCACGATGTCGGCGCCGAACTCGAACGGGCGGCAAAGAAAAGGGGAAGCGAAGGTGTTGTCGACGATCAGCGGAACGCCGGCCTCGTGCGCGATGTTCGCCACCGCCGCTATGTCGAGCACGTTGATCAGCGGGTTGCCCAAGGTCTCCGCATACACCGCCTTGGTCTTCCTGGTGATCGCGCGGCGGAAATTCTCCGGCTCGTCGGGATCGACGAAAGTGGTGTTGATGCCGAGCTTGCGGAAATTCACTTCGAACAGGGAATAGGTGCCGCCGTACAGCGTCGAGGCCGACACAATCTCGTCGCCCTGTTCGCACAGCGTCAAGAGGGCCGTCATTTCCGCTGCCTGGCCGGTGGCGAGCGCGAGCGCGGCGCGCCCGCCTTCGAGCGCGGCCATGCGCTCTTCGAACACCGCCGTGGTCGGGTTCGACAGGCGCGTGTACACATTGCCGAAGGTCTGCAGATTGAACAGGCTCGCCGCGTGCTCGGCCGAATCGAACACATAGGAGGTGGTCTGGTAGATGGGCACCGCGCGTGCGCCGGTGGCCGCGTCCGGGATCTGCCCCGCGTGCAGGCACAGCGTGCCGAAGCCGAATTCTCTGTCTGCCATTGTTGCCTCGACGAGCTAGTAGGGTAGCCAGCGCGGACGCTTGGCCGAGATCACGCGGGTATTGACTCCGGCCCAGTTCAATCCGCCGAACAGGCGCGCGTGTTCGATTTTCACGCAGCGGTCCATGACCGAATCCAGTCCCGCGGCTTCGGCCTTGCGCGCCGCCTCTTCGTTCCTGACGCCGAGTTGCTGCCATAGCACTTTCGCGCCTATGGCGATCGCGTCTTCGGCGAGGGGCAGTATTTCCCCGGTTTTGCGAAAACAGTCGACGATGTCCACCTGCGTCGAAATAGCCCGCAGGTTCGGATAGCATTTCTGCCCCAGCACTTCGGCGTAGGCGGGGTTGACCGGGATGATGGTGTAGCCGTGTTCCATCATGTATTTCGCGGCGAAATAGCTCGGCCGGTACCAGTTGGCCGACAGCCCGACCACGGCGATCACGCGGTTCTCGTGCAGGATGCGACGCAGCGTCTGGATGTCGTCTGGCATGAGCGGGCCGGCTGAAAGCGGACTGGGGCCAAATTGTAGCGTAAAATTTGCCCACCCCTTCCTCCTGCGTGCGATCCAAATCATGAAAAACGAACTCAAATCCCGCACCGGCGGCCAGTTGCTCGTCGACGCGCTGAAAGTGCACGGCGTCGATACCGCGTTCTGCGTGCCGGGCGAGAGCTATCTTGCCGTGCTCGATGCGCTCTACGACGCGCGCGAAGCGATCAAGCTTATCGTCTGCCGCCAGGAAGGCGGCGCGGCCAACATGGCCGAGGCCTACGGCAAGCTCACGGGCAAGCCCGGCATCTGCATGGTCACGCGCGGCCCCGGCGCGACCAACGCTGCGATCGGCGTGCACACCGCGTACCAGGATTCCACGCCGATGATCCTGCTGATCGGCCAGGTCGGCAGCGATTTCGTCGAGCGCGAGGCGTTTCAGGAGGTCGATTACCGCCGCATGTACGGGCAAATGGCCAAATGGGTGGCGAGCATCGATCGCGTCGAGCGCGTGCCCGAATACCTGAGCCATGCGTTTCACTGCGCCATGTCCGGGCGCAAGGGACCGGTGGTGCTGGCCCTGCCCGAGGACATGCTTACCCAGACCGCCGTGGCTGCCGACACCGACCCTTACCAGGAAGTGGTGGCGCATCCGGGCGCGGGCGACGTCGCCAGGCTGCGCGCCCTGCTGACCGGGGCACTGCGTCCGCTGGTGATCCTCGGCGGCTCCGGCTGGAACGCCCGCGCCTGCGCCGAAATGCGCATGTTCATCGAGGCGAACGGGCTGCCTGCGGGCTGTGCCTTCCGCTTCCAGGACCTGTTCGACAACACGCATGCGAATTATGTCGGCGACATCGGCATCGGCGTCAATCCGAAACTGGCGCAGCGGGTGAAAGACGCCGACCTGCTGCTGGTCATCGGCGCGCGCCTGGGCGAGATGACCACCAGCGGCTACACGCTGCTGTCGGTGCCGCGGCCGGCGCAGAAGCTCATTCACGTGCACGCCGGCGCGGAGGAACTGGGGCGGGTGTACCAGGGCGATCTGCTGATCAATTCGGGCATGCCGCAGATTGCCGCCGCGCTCGCTGCGATGGCGCCGCTCGAGGCGGGAGCCTGGCGCGAATGGACCGCCGCCGCGCATGCGGACTACCTCGATTGGACCAAACGCCGGACCACGCCGGGCAAACTGCAGCTATGGGATGTCCTGGATTTTCTCCGGCAGCGGCTGCCTGCCGACGCGATCCTCGCCAACGGCGCGGGCAATTACTCGGCCTGGCTGCACCGCTTCTATCCGCACCGTATGTTCCGCACCCAGCTCGCGCCCACCAGCGGCGCCATGGGCTACGGCGTGCCCGCCGCGATCGCGGCCAAGATCGTGCAGCCGCAGCGTACGGTGGTTTCCTGGAACGGCGACGGCTGCTTCCTCATGTGCGGGCAGGAACTCGCGACTGCGGCGCAGTACGGCGCCAAGGTGATATTCATCGTCGTCAATAACGGCATGTACGGCACCATACGCATGCACCAGGAGCGCGAGTATCCGGCGCGGGTGCACGGCACGGCCCTGGCCAATCCGGATTTCGTCCAGCTCGCGCGCGCCTACGGCGCCCACGGCGAACTGGTCGAGGAGACGTCGCAATTCGCAGCCGCCTTCGAGCGTGCGCTCAACGCGGCAGAGGCCTCGGACAAACCGGCGCTGATCGAGCTCAGGATAGACCCGCAGGCGATCACGCCCAACATCACCCTGGACGCATTGCGGGAGCAGGCGCTGAAGCGCGCCGGATAAGGCGCTGAAGCCGGTGCGGGAACGACCGGTCCCGCACCCTTGGTGAAAGGCGCTACGTCGAAAGCGTTCTGCCGAGCTTGCTTTCGATGGAGCGGATCTTGCTCTTCAGGCGCCCGCTCTTCCCGGCGCGGTAATCGATTCGCATCGAGGTCGATATCCTGCTGCAGTCTTGGCTCATGGTCTTATAGCAGGCGGTGACCAGCGCCATCACCTCCTCCCACTCGCCTTCGACGATGGTTCCCATCGGCGTCAGCTGATAGGGCAAACCGCTCTTGTCGATGATATCGAGCGAGCGCGCCACGTACTGGCTGAGGCTGTCGCCCTTGTCCAGTGGCGACATGGAAAATTCAAGCAGAACCATTTGAGTCTCCTTAAGCGGGTGGGAATGATCGGTCCGAACCATGCGCCGTTTGGCGGGTCTGATGTCCTTGACGGCGTGGCAACGGATAGGGCAGGCCCGCCGCCGGCTGCCGAGGCGATAGGGCGTCGGGCTTGGAGTTATGATGCATGAAATCCCGAGTCCGGTTCAGGACAGGCGCGCGATGCGGCAAGGCCGGTTTCATGATTCTGGCGACGCATACTCCGGCCTCGGCTTGGCTGTTTGCGGACCGCGGTGCGGCGGAAGCATGGAAATTGTAAGACCGTAATCGTGCGAGGGGAAAATGGAGTGGAAAACCGAGTATGCGACTGGCATACACAATATCGATCAGCAGCACCGAAAGATCCTCGAATTCCTCACGCAGTTCGAGGGGCTTTGCGCGGGTTCGGCCGATCCGGTCGACGTGCATCGGCTGATCGCGCGCACCCGGGCATTCATGGAAATACATTTTTGCACCGAAGAGGCCTTGATGCTGCTGGTCCCGCATACCGATTCCGCGGTGCATCGCGCCGAGCATAGATATGTGTTGGAGAATCTTGCAGACCTCGAGGACCAGTCGCGCCTGGAAGTCGGCAAAGACGAGCTGCTGCCGCTGATGCGCCATTTGCTGTTCGACCACGTCCTGGGGAGCGACCGGTACTTTGCCCGGCGCGCGCTGGCGAATTGGGGTGAATTCACTTCACGTTGACGCGCATCCGCCTCCCGGCCGGCGCTAATGGTGCAGGATTTTGGAGAGAAACTGCTGCGCCCGCTCCGAGTGCGGCTTGCCGAAGAAGTCGTCCTTGGTC
>JAKAIH010000202.1 GCA_021825225.1 Pseudomonadota bacterium | reverse complement strand
AGGCGCAGACTGACGTCGTTGGAGTGCCCGGCAAGCAGGGCATGGTCCAGCCAGTCGAGCGCCTCCTTGTCCAGGAACGGAATGTAGCGGGTCGCATGGCGCGCTTCGGCGCGATTCAGGCGCGCGGTGAGATCGATCACGCCGGGCCCGTCTGCCGCAGTGGTATAAGTGCCGAAGGCGGTGCCGGACAGGTCGGCGTTGGCGAAGGCAACATTCGACAGCTTGAGCTGCAGTTCGTCGCCAGGCCGGCTCCACGCGATCTGCGCAGTGAGGCTGTCGAATTTGTGCTCCGGTTCGGCAAATGCGTGCGGCAGATCCACTTCGACCTTGCCCGAGTTGAGCAGCACGCTGCCGCCTTTTTCGTTGCCGTCGATGTTGCCGCTGAGCCCCGAAAACCCCGGCAGCCTGGCGTAGGCGCGCATGCCCAGGCGCTCGAAATGCCCGCGCGCGCTGTAGCGCTGCGGCGCCTGCAGCGGCCCCTGCCATTCGAACTGCATATCGGAGACGCTGCCCTGGGGCGCGCTTTCGGCGAGGAATTTGCGCAATTGCTGCGGCAGCGGCAGGTACTCGCCGAGGAGCGCGAGCGGCTGCAGTTCCAGCGCATCGATGCGCGCCTCGCCCTGCTCGGCGCGCGTGCCCTGCGCGGGCTGCCATTGCAGCGCGAACTGCGCCGGCGGCAGCGTCACGCCCGATTGCAGTTCCAGCGCCACCTGCCTGCCGCCGAATTCATAGCCGCCGCGCACGCGCTTGGCCGACAGCCGCCCTTGCAGCGAACGCATTTCCAGCAGCGGCAGATCGGGCGCGAGGCGCGCGCTGATTGCCCCCAGCGCCACGTCGGCGCTCACCTCCTGCAGCTGCTTGTCGGCGAAGCCCAGCCATAGCCTCAAGCCGCCCCGGCCGTGCTGGATCTCCAGCGGATAATCGATCCAGGCGCGCCACGCGGCGAGATCGGTGTAGGCGAGCTCGGCATAGAGCTTTCCGGTCCAGGCCTGCAGCTGCGCGAGCGTCTTGCCCTCCAGGTCGCCGCGCAGGTCGAGCGCGGTGGCGAGCTCGCGCGCCGGTTGCGCGCGCAAGGCAAAGCGGTGATGGCTGCCGCGGTTGCGCATGACGAAATTGAGATCGGCGAGCGACAGCAGCGGCGCGCCGCGCAGCTGATCTTCCCAGCTCACCTGGGCGTCGCGGATGATGACTTCGCGCTGCGCCAGCAGCCATTCGGAGAAGCCCGCGCCCGCGTCCTCGGTGTTGAGCTTCAGCCCGGCGACATAGAGCACGCCCTGCGGGTCGCGGCGGATATTCAGCTTGGGCTTGTCCAGGGAAAGCGAATTGAAGCGCAGCGCGCCGAAGGCGAAGGAGTCCCAGGACAGGGTGCACGACACCGCGGGCAGCGACAGGGCGATGCGATCGTCGCGGTCGTACAGGCGCAGTTCGGTCAGCGCAAGGTAGGGGCGCAGGCCCTGCCAGCCGGAATCGACGCTGCCGATGCTGACGCGCTGGCCGATATTGCGCGAGATCGCCTGCGCGATGAGTTCCGGATGCTGCTCGATTTGCGGCAGAATCCAGAAGCGCAGGGCCAGCACCACCGCGGCAAAGACGAAATAGGCGGTGAGCGCGGCAATGCCGGCAAAGCGCAGCAGCCGGCGCACCAGGCTGCGCCGCTCGGGTGCGACGCCGAGCTCCGCCAGCGGCGAAAAATCCTCCGCGGCGGACGGGGTCGGGCTAGTATCGGTTTGGTCGGATCGCACCATCCGGCGGCGGCTTTCCCATGCTGGTTGAGCGCGTTTCGGCGAAAGCCCTACAATGAACGCGCGCGCTGAAACAAGACAGACAATGTAACCGTTCATTTTACCTGCAAAACATCTCCCGATGCCTTCAGATTCAGCTATTCCCCTAGAGGACGCGCTGCACCATTCGCGCTACGCCCGGCGCCTGGCGCAGGCGCGTCCGGAAATGCTTCAGGCGGCGCTGGATGCCATCGAACAGCCTTTCGATGCCGATGCCATGCGCAGCGCGCTCGCGCGGCACGCGCCGCACAGCGAGGAGGAACTCAAGCGCAACCTGCGCCGGCTGCGCCAGCAGGTGATGCTGCGCATGCTGCTGCGCGACTTGAGCGGACGCGCGCCGCTGGCCGAGGTGGTCGCCGGCATGAGCGACCTGGCCGAGCTCAGCCTGCGCTATGCGCTCGGCCACCTCAGCGCCTGGCTCGAGGCCCAGCACGGCACGCCGATGGCGAACGGCAGGAAGCAGGAACTGATCGTGATCGGCATGGGCAAGCTCGGCGGGCGCGAACTCAACGTCTCCTCCGACATCGATCTGATCTTCGTCTACCCGGAAGAGGGCGAGACCGCAAGCAGCGCGACTGCGCCGCAGACCGGCGTGGGTCCGCGGCTGCTGTCCAACCACGAATATTTCACCCGCCTCGGGCGCAAGCTGATCAACGCGCTCGCCGACATCACCGAGGACGGCCAGGTATTCCGCGTCGACATGCGCCTGCGCCCCAACGGCGATTCCGGACCGCTCGCCTGCAGCCTGGATGCGCTGGAAAACTATTTCATCGCCGAGGGGCGCGAGTGGGAGCGCTACGCCTGGATCAAGGCGCGCGTCGTCGCCACGAGTGGCGACTCCAGCGTGCTCGCTACGAGCTGCAACGCAAGCGTCGCTGCAGGCGCCACGAGTGGCGGCACCGGCGTTTTTGCTACGAGCAGCAACGCAGGCGTCGCTGCAGGCGCCGCGAGCGGCAACGCAGGCGCAGGGCTGGCGCAGCAGCTGGCAGCGGTCGCGCGGCCTTTCGTGTTCCGCAAGTATCTCGATTTCGGCGCCTTCGCCGCGATGCGCTCGCTGCACGCGCAAATCCGCGCCGAGGTGGCGCGGCGCGATCTCGCCGGACACGTCAAGCTCGGTCCGGGAGGCATACGCGAGATCGAATTCATCGCCCAGGCGTTCCAGCTGATACGCGGCGGGCGCGACGTCGAACTGCAGGTGCGTCCGACGCTGCAAGTGCTCGCGCTGCTGGAGAAGAAGGGGCTGCTGCCGGCGCCGGCGGTGGCCGAACTCGCCGCGGCCTACGACTTCCTGCGCCGGCTCGAACATCGCCTGCAATACCTGGACGACGCGCAGACGCACGAACTGCCGGAGAACAGCGAAGATCGGGCGCTCGTCGCCCGGTCGATGGGCTTCGACGGCTACGCCGCGTTCACGCGCGCGCTCGACGCGCACCGCGAGCGCGTGTCGCTGCATTTCGACGGCGTGTTCGCCGGTCCGGCGCAGGACCGGCATGCCTGCGCCCCGCTATGGAACGGCGAGCTCGATGCGCAGGCCGCCGAGGAGCGGCTCTACACCCTGGGCTTCGCCGACGCCGGCGCCGCCCGCGCGCGGCTCGACGGCGCGCGCGCCTCGCCGCGCTATGCGCAGCTGCCGCAGGCGAGCCGCGATCGCTACGACGCGCTGCTGCCGCGCGTGATCGATCTTGCGGCAAAGGCAAGCGCGCCCGAGGCCGCGCTCGCGCGCACGCTCGATCTGCTCGAAGCCGTGAGCCGGCGCAGCTCCTACCTGGCGCTGCTGTACGAATACCCGCAGGCGCTGGAAAAAGTGGTGCAGCTCCTGGCCGCGTCGGGTTGGGCCGCGGCCTACGTCACGCGCCATCCGCTGCTGCTCGACGAACTGCTCGACGCGCGCGCGCTCTACGCGGCGCCGGACTGGAAGGAATTCGCCGCGGGCCTGCGCGCGCAGCTGGCGCGCCACGAAGGCGACACCGAGCGCCAGATGGACGTGCTGCGCGAGGCGCACCACGCCCAGGTGTTCCGCCTGCTGGCGCAGGATCTGGCGGGGCAACTCACGGTGGAGGTGCTGGCCGATCATCTGTCGGCGCTCGCCGACCTGATGCTCACGATCACGCTGGAACAGTGCTGGTCGCAGCTGCGCAACCGCCATCGCGACACGCCGCGCTTCGCCGTCGTCGGCTACGGCAAGCTCGGCGGCAAGGAACTGGGTTACGCCTCGGACCTGGACATCATTTTCCTGTACGACGATGCCGACGCGCGCGCCCCCGAGCTGTATTCGCGCCTGGCGCAGCGCATCAACAGCTGGCTCACCAGCGCCACCGCCTCGGGCGTGCTGTTCGAGACCGACCTGCGCCTGCGGCCCAACGGCGCGGGCGGACTGATGGTGAGCTCGGTGGACGCGTTTCGCGAATACCAGGAGAAGGACGCCTGGGTGTGGGAGCACCAGGCGCTCACGCGGGCGCGCTACTGCGCCGGCGACGCCGCGGTGGGCGCCGCGTTCGAGGCCGAGCGCAGCGCCATCCTGCGCCGCAGGCGCGAGCCCGCGGCGCTCAAACGCGAGGTGGTATCGATGCGCCAGCAGATGGCGGAGGGACATCCCAACCGCAGCGATCTGTTCGACCTGAAGCACGACCGCGGCGGCATGATAGACATCGAGTTCATCGTGCAGTACCTGGTGCTCGCGCATGCCGAGCGCCACCCGCAGCTTACCGGCAACCTCGGCAACATCGCGCTGCTCAAAATGGCGGGCGAACTCGGATTGATTCCGCTGGCGACGGCGATGACGGTGCGCGACGGCTACCGCGAATACCGCAGGCTGCAGCACGCCGAGCGGCTCAACGGCGCGCAGTATGCGCGCGTGGCGCACGCGCCGCTGGCGGCCTATATCGACGCCACCCTGGGGCTGTGGAAGACCGTGTTTGCCTGAATTCGGGTTCCGGTGCGATGCGGTGAAAATTGACCGTGGTCAATGATGCCTGCCGGCCCGGCTCGCTACGATGACGCACTGAATCGACCGGCCGCACGGTGATCGGCCGGCACAGCGCGAAGCCTAGCCGCTTGCGCATGAAACCCTTGATGACCGAACACATAGGAGAGACCATGTCCGCAAGACCAGAACAAGCCGCTGCGACCACGGCAAACGATGCCGTGGAAATGACCGACGGGTTTCATCTTGTCATCGATGCCTTGAAGGCCAACGATATCGATACGATCTTCGGCCTGGTCGGCATTCCGATCACGGACCTGGCGCGCCTGGCGCAGGCCGAAGGCATGCGCTTCATCAGCTTCCGCCATGAGCAGAACGCGGGGAACGCGGCCGCGATCGCCGGCTACATGACGCAAAAACCCGGCATTTGCATGACCGTGTCGGCCCCCGGCTTTTTGAACGGCCTCACCGCCTTGGCCAATGCCACGACCAACTGCTTCCCGATGATCCTGATCAGCGGATCGAGCGAACGCGAGATCATCGATCTGCAGCAGGGCGATTACGAGGAAATGGATCAGCTGGCTGCGGCGAAACCGTTCGCCAAGGCGGCCTACCGCATCAACAAGGCCGAAGACATCGGCATCGGCGTCGCGCGCGCGATTCGCGCCGCCGTGTCCGGCCGCCCGGGCGGCGTCTATCTCGACCTGCCCGGCCAGTTGCTGAGCCAGACGCTGGACGCCGCCCGCGGCAAGAAATCGATTGTGCGCGTGGTCGACCCGGTGCCGCGGCAGATCCCGGCTGCGGATTCGGTCAAGCGCGCGCTCGAGCTGCTCAAGAGCGCCAAGCGTCCGCTGATCCTGCTCGGCAAAGGCGCCGCCTACGCCCAGGCCGATGCCGACATTCGCGCCCTGGTC
>JAKAIH010000201.1 GCA_021825225.1 Pseudomonadota bacterium | reverse complement strand
GCCCATCGGGTCCAGATTCTCGATCGAGCAGATGATGATGCAGTTGTCTGCCTTGTCCCGCACCACCTCCATCTCGAATTCTTTCCAGCCGATCACCGATTCCTCGATCAGCAGTTCCTTCGTCGGCGAGGCATCCAGGCCGCGCTCGCAGATCGCGACGAACTCCTCGCGGTTGTACGCTATTCCGCCGCCGGAACCGCCGAGCGTGAACGAGGGACGGATCACCACCGGATAGCCGATCGCCGCCTGCACCTGCAGCGCTTCCTCCATACTGTGCGCGAGCATGGAGCGCGGGCAATCCAGGCCGATCGATTTCATCGCCTGCTTGAATTTCTCGCGGTCCTCGGCCTTGTCGATGGCTTCGCGCGAGGCGCCGATCATTTCGACGCCGTATTTTTCCAGCACGCCGTGCTTGGCCAGGTCGAGCGCGCAATTGAGGCCCGTCTGTCCGCCCATGGTCGGGAGCAGCGCATCCGGGCGCTCCTTCGCGATGATCGACTCGACCATCTGCCAGGTCACCGGCTCGATGTAGGTCACATCGGCCATCTCCGGGTCGGTCATGATGGTCGCCGGATTGGAATTGACCAGGATGACCTTGTAGCCCTCTTCGCGCAGCGCCTTGCACGCCTGCGCGCCGGAATAGTCGAACTCGCAGGCCTGGCCGATGATGATCGGCCCTGCGCCTATGATCAACACGCTGCGGATGTCAGTACGTTTTGGCATTAGAGAGCGACCGCCGAGGATAAGCGGAGTAGCGCATTGGCTTGGCATTCCCGACAGCTCATGCTTTTCTTTCTTCCATGAGTTTCGCGAAGCGATCGAACAGGTAGCCGATGTCGTGCGGGCCCGGGCTCGCCTCGGGATGGCCCTGGAAGCAGAACGCGGGCCGGTCGGTGCGCGCCATGCCCTGCAGACTGCCGTCGAACAGCGACACATGGGTAGGCCGCAGATTGGCGGGCAGGCTCGCCGCGTCCACGGCAAAGCCGTGGTTCTGGCTGGAAATCACCACCTGCCCCGTGTCCAGATCCTTCACCGGGTGATTGGCGCCGTGGTGGCCGAATTTCATTTTCACGGTCTTTGCGCCCGAGGCCAGGCCGAGCAATTGGTGGCCCAGGCAGATGCCGAAGGTCGGCATGCCGACAGCGACGATTTCCCGTATCGCCTCGATGGCGTAATCGCAAGGCTCGGGATCGCCCGGGCCGTTCGAGAGGAAGACGCCGTCGGGCTTGGCCGCGAGCACCGCCTTGGCCGGTGTCTGCGCCGGGAACACCGTCACCCTGCAACCGCGTTCGGTCAGCAGGCGCAGGATATTGCGCTTGATGCCGTAATCGTAAGCAGCGACATGGAAACGATGATTCTCGATCTTTTTGTATCCCGCGCCCAGAGTCCAGGCGCCTTCGTTCCACTGGTAGGGCTCGCGCGCAGACACTACCTTGGCCAGATCCATGCCCGAAAGCCCCGGAAACTCGCGCGCCGCGGCGAGGGCACGGGCCACATCCGCCTCGCCCAGCGTCGCGCCCTGCTCGGCGGCGAGGAGGCAGCCCGACTGCGCTCCGGCGCTGCGCAGGATGCGTGTGAGCTTGCGCGTGTCGATGCCGGCGATGGCGACGACCTTGTTGGTCTTGAGATAATCGGACAGGCTCTGCTCGCTGCGGAAATTCGATACGCGCAAGGGCAGGTCGCGGATCACCAGGCCGGCGGCATATAGCTGCGCCGATTCCTGATCCTCGCGGTTGACCCCGGTATTGCCGATGTGCGGATAGGTCAGCGTGACGATCTGGCGGCAGTAAGAGGGGTCGCTGAGGATTTCCTGGTAGCCGGTCATGGCGGTATTGAATACCACCTCACCCGCGGAACTGCCGGCTGCGCCGACGCCGATACCGTTAAATACCGTTCCGTCTGCGAGCACGAGAATGGCGGGCGGGAACGGCGAGGACACGGCTAACTCCAGGATTTATATACAGAAACGGGACAGAAACAGCAGCTGTTCCGTCCCGTCAAACTTGTTAAGTATACCCCGGAAGGGCAACTTACGGCAAACGCTGCGTAGTCCGGCGAGAGCCTGGTCGGTCGAGGGCTATTTCAGCGCCAGCACGTCCTGCATATCGTAAAGGCCCGACGACTTGCCGCCGAGGAAACGCGCAGCCCGCAGCGCGCCCACCGCATAGGTCATGCGGCTTTGCGAACGCACAGTGACTTCGACGCGCTCACCGCTGCCGGCAAAGATGACCGTGTGCTCGCCCACAATGTCGCCGCCGCGGATCGAGTGAAATCCTATGCTCTTCGCATCGCGCTCGCCGGTGTCGCCCTCGCGCCCGTACACGGCGCAGCTCTTCAGGTCCCTGCCCAGCGCCGTCGCAACCACCTCGCCCAGCCTGAGCGCGGTGCCGGAAGGCGCATCGACTTTGTGCCGGTGATGCGCCTCGACGATCTCGACGTCGTAGGCGTCCCCGAGGATTTTCGCCGCGACCTCGGCCAACTTGAAGGTGGCATTGACGCCCACTGCCATATTCGGCGCGAATACGATGGCGATGCGCTTGGCCGCGGCAGCGATGCGCTGCCTGCCCTCGGCGCTGAATCCCGTGGTGCCGATCACCATGTTCGTCCCCGCCTTGACGCAGGCATCCAGGTGCAGCAGGCTGCCCTCTGGCCGGGTGAAATCGATCAGGCAGTCGGAGGCGGCGATGCCGGCGGCATAATCGGCGCTGATCGCGACACCGCAGGCGCTGCCCAAAGCCTCGCCCGCGTCGCGGCCAAGCTGAGGACTGGCGGCAACTTCCAGCGCCGCCGTGAGCTCCAGATCCGCGCCGGCGAGGACCGACTCGATCAGGGTGCGGCCCATGCGCCCGCAACTGCCGGCAATAGCGATTTTCATGCGACCACCTTGTTCTTTACCAATGCCCCGATCAAAACATGTCCTTCAGCTTTTGCCACCAGCTTTTATCCCCGGATTTGCCTTGTGCCGGCTGAGCCGGCGCAAGCTCAGCGGCTGGTGCAGTTTTAGCCGGCTCGGACGCTGCCGGCGCGGCCGCCTTGGGTTCGGCCTCTTTGAATCCAGTCGATTTGCCGGCAGCAGCTTGCGCTTCGGGCGGCTTGACCGCGGCAGCCTCGGCGTCGGCCGCGGGCTTCACGTCGCCTTCGATGCGCTTCAGTTTGCCGTTCTCGAAGAACACCGCGAACTTGCGATGCTCCAACACGGTGGAATTGACCTTCTGCCGCCGGTACACATAATCCCAGCGGTCGGCATGAAAGGCGTCGGTGATCAGGGGCGTGCCCAGGACGAAGCGCACCTGGTCCTTGCTCATGCCCGGCTTCAGCTGCGACACCATTTCCTGGGAAACGTAATTTCCCTGCTGGATTTCGATCCGGTAAGGTTTGAGATCCGGAATCGGCAGCCCGGCGGAACCGCAGGACGCGAGGAGGAATACGGCTAATGCGGCCAGTGCGCGTGCGAACATGGGTTGAATTCGTTCCCTAGGAGGGTGAAACGCAATATGATAACCTAGTTTATCCGCCCCATCGACCGGACCCATCGACGCTATGAGCAAGCCTGAAGATCTCAAAACCATCGGCCTCAAGGTTACCGCGCCCCGCCTCAAGATCCTCAATTTGTTCGAGAAGAGCAAGGTCAGGCACCTGTCCGCCGAGGATGTATACAAGTTGCTCGTCGCCGAGGGCATGGACACCGGCCTGGCCACGGTCTATCGGGTGCTGACCCAGTTCGAGCATGCCGGCCTGTTGCAGCGGCATCATTTCGAATCCGGCCGCGCCGTGTTCGAACTCAACGTGGGCAACCATCACGACCATCTGGTGTGCCTGCAGTGCGGACGGGTTGAGGAATTCTACGACGCCGAAATCGAAAAACGCCAGAACAAGATCGCCAAGGAGCGCGGCTTTGTCATCAACGAACACTCGCTGCATCTGTACGTCGATTGCATCAAGGCCGACTGCCCGCACAAAACCTCCTGACGCCGCGCGGCAGGGCCGCGGTGTGTGAACCCGCATGGAAGCCCTGCTCACCTCCGCCCTGCTGGTCGCCGTCGCCGAAATCGGCGACAAGACCCAGCTTCTGTCCTTCGTGCTTGCGGCGCGGCTGCGTCGTCCCTGGCCCATCATCGCCGGCATCCTGGTGGCGACGATCGCCAATCATGCGCTGGCGGGCTCGGTCGGCGCCTGGCTCGCGCACCTGGCGGGCCCCGGCGTGATGCTGTGGGTGACCGGGCTGCTGTTCATCGGCTTCGGCCTGTGGGCGCTGCATCCGGATGCACTGGACGGCGATCCAAAAATCCATCGCGCCGGCGCCTTCGTTACTGCACTGGTTGCTTTCTTCCTGGCCGAGATGGGCGACAAGACCCAGCTCGCGACGGTGGCGCTCGCGGCGCGCTTCGACAACCTGGCGGCCGTGGTGCTGGGCACGACGCTGGGCATGATGCTGGCCAACGTGCCAGCGGTTATGATAGGCGAGAAACTCGCGGCAAAGCTGCCGCTGCAGACCATACGGCTGTTCGCGGCAGGCCTGTTCATGCTCACCGGCGCGCTGACGCTCATGGGCTGGCCGGCCTAGGCGTTCAAGCCGGGGCCGCGGCCGAATTCGGCGCAGGCCGATTGCACGGAGACCGACTGATATGACCGAGAACAGAGGCGAATTCAGTACCGACCTGCTGCTGTGGCGTCATGCCGACGCCGAGGACGGAATGCCCGACTCCGGGCGCGCGCTCACCAAGAAAGGCTTGAAGCAGGCAAAGCAGGTCGCCGCGTGGCTCAAGCCGCGGCTGCCGGACGGCTGCCTGATCCTGGTGAGCCCGGCCAAGCGTGCGCAGCAAACCGCCGCTGCGCTGGATCTGCCCTATACCACCGAGCGGCGCATCGGCGTGCAGACGAACGTTGCCGGTATCATCGCCGCAAGCGGCTGGCCGCAGCGCAAAGGCGCGGTCCTCGTCGTCGGCCACCAACCCACGCTGGGTCGGCTCGCCGCAACCCTGCTCACCGGAGAGGCGGCCGACTGGACCGTCAAGAAAAGTGCGTTGTGGTGGTTTTCGAACCGCGCGGACGAGATCATCCTGCGCGCCGTCGTCGGCCCCGATCTGCTTTAGCCGCACGCGCGTTTCGCTGCCCGTGTCCCCGCGTCAGGCGGCGCGGGCCGCCGCGTCGCGCAGCGGCTTCAGTTCCAGGCGCAGCCCTATCGATTTCCACTCGTCCGCTTCTTCGGCCAGCGCAGCCGCGCTCAAGGGGCGCTGCTCCTGCAAATCCGCCGGCAGCAGCAGGCGAAAACCGCTGTCGGTCGACTCGCACGCCAGCCGCGGCAAATCGAGATCGGTGCGGCTGCGGCAGAACAGGCTCGCCAGGCGCAGGCAGAACACCAGCTCCCAGTCGCCCGCCACCGGGCTCAGATCCTGCAGCTTGGAGAGCTTGCCGCGATGCGCGAGCACCAGCCGCGCCAGCTGCGACTGCTCCATGCGCGAGAACCCGGGCATGTCGGCATTGGCGATGATATAGGCCGAATGCTTGTGGTAGCCATTGTGGGCGATCGAAATACCGATTTCGTGCAGCGCCGCGCCCCAGGCGAGCGTCTGTTCCGCCTGCGGATCGCCTTCGCCCTCGCGCAAATGGCGATGGAGGTTCGCCGCCAGCCCGGCCA
>JAKAIH010000200.1 GCA_021825225.1 Pseudomonadota bacterium | reverse complement strand
TTTTCGGGCATCGTCACCTTCAAAAATGCGCAGGCGCTCAAGGCAGTGGCCAAAGCGATACCCTTGGAACGCATGCTGGTCGAAACCGATTCCCCATACCTCGCACCGGTCCCGCATCGCGGAAAAAGCAACGAACCGGGCTGGGTCCGGCATGTAGCAGAGGAAATTGCCAGCCTGCGCGGAATTCCGCTAGAGGCTTTGGAGGAGGCGACGACAGCCAATTTTTTCAGGCTTTTTCGCCCTTTAATAATCTAGATATAACTTTAATAATGTTTCGTATGCTATTGCGATTATTGTATATAGTGATTATTCTCACTACGGCATCGAGCGCTCTGGCTGGATCCTACGAAGACTTGCTCGCGGCGATCAAACTGGACGACCGTCCTGTTGCCGAGGCCTTGCTTGCGCGCGGCATGGACGTGAACACGACCGATTCCGGCGCGAATACCCTGCTCATGATCGCCGTCCAGGAAAACCATACCGACTTGGCCAAGCGCCTGCTGCAATTGAACGCCAAAGTTGACGCCAGAAATCAATACGGTGAGACCGTGCTGATGCTGGCAGCGGCCAAGGGCGACCTCGAGCTGGTAAAGCTATTGATCGAGCGCGGGGCCAGAATCAATCTGACAGGCTGGAATCCGTTGATTTACGCCGCCTGGCGCGGTAAAACCGAAATAGTCAAATACCTGCTTGAAAAAGGAGCGGACATCGATGCGGTCGCACCTAGCGGCGTTTCGGCACTGATGATGGCAGCTCGCGAGGGCCATTTCGATACGGTGAAGCTGTTGCTCTGGGAAGTGGCGGATCCGAATATCAAAAGCGAGTCCGGCGCGACTGCGCTTCAATGGGCTCTGAAAGCGGGGAATACCGACATCGCGAACCTGCTAAAGCAGGCGGGGGCGAAGGAATAGGCTAATTATTTGAATAGACTCGCTACATATATTTAACATAATACACATATGCGCACTATCATCCAAGACCAAAGCTACCTAATTCCATTGATCCTGTGGCGGAATCGGCAGGGAAAATACCGGGATCCCTTCCTCACGCAGATCTTCCGTTTCGTCGCGGCTGGCTACTCCACGTATGTTGCGCCGGGGCGCTTCGTCGTAATGGATTTTGCGCGCCTCATCGGCAAAAGTTTTTCCCACGTCTTCGGTGTGGGTCAGGATGTAATCTAGAACGCGAGAGATATCAGCCTTGTCGCTACGCGCGGGTGCAACGGCGCTGCTTGGTGCGGATTCCACAGGCTCCGTCGATTGCTTTCTTATCTTGGCGGCCGGAAGCTTTTCTACATGCACGCTGCCGCATACAGGGCAACTAAGCAGGCTACGATTTTGCTGCGAAGAAAAATCCTCGCCCGAGGCGAACCAGCCTTCGAAGCGGTGATGATCCCTGCAGATAAGGTCGAATACGATCATGCGTGCATTTCCGAATCCATTTTAGCCTATATCGTGACAAAACTCGGAAACTAAAGCCCTATCGTGCCCTGGGCGGCAAATTCGCGCATCTACGCCCTGGAATTAGCGATAAGCGATGGTGCCAGGGACCGGAATCGAACCGGCATGCCGGTATTAGCGGCGGCGGGTTTTAAGCCCGCTGTGTATACCAATTTCACCACCCTGGCGAACAGGCGAATGATACTGGAGGACCGCACCAACTTGAAAGCCATCAATAATTTACCCGCATGATTAGAATTTACCCGCATGATTAAATATGCTAGATTGCAATGAAATAGCGCAATAAGCACAGCTGCGGCAAAAGCTAAAAATGCAATCAAGTCACACGCGCACACAAGCCGGCTTCGCTGTTCCCGCCCGGCGCGTTGTCGCAGCCCTGGAAAATCGGGTTTACTCAAGCCGTTCAAGATCACGCTCTGGGAGTAAGAAATTGATAACGAATTCATTTTCGGTCAAGCGGACGCTGCTCGCTCTGGGCTTCGGTTTGTGGATGATGGGAAATTGCGCATTTGCCGCTGATCCCGACCTGGATAAGGCGGATGCCTTGATGAAGCAAGGCAAGGCCGCCGAGGCCTATTCCCTGCTGGAACCGTTTGAGTTTCAGCAATCCGGCAATATCCGCTACGACTACCTCCTGGGCATAGCTGCGCTGGACAGCGGCAAGCCGGACAAGGCAACACTCGCATTCGAGCGCGTACTCGCGACAGATCCAAATTTTGCCGGCGCGCGCATAGACATGGGGCGCGCATACTTTCAATTGGGCGACTTCACCCGTGCCAAAACCGAATTCGAAACCGTGCTTACGCAGAATCCCCCTGCGGCGGCCAAGGCGACCGTAAACAACTACCTGGCAGCGATCGAGAAGCAGGAAAACGCCAAGAAGACCAAGGGAACGGGTTATTTCGAGGCTGGCATCGGCCATGATAGCAACGTCAATTTCGCGACCAGCCAAAGCCAAATAGCGGTGCCGGCCCTGGGCAATTTGATTTTTACCCTGAACCCGACTGGCGTTAAGGCCCCCGACGATTATCTTGCATACGCGTTCGGCGGCGAGGTCAGCCACCAGATCACACCCGAGTTGGGCGTTTACGCCGGCGCGGACGCACGCAGCCGCAGCAACATGACCCAGGACCAGTTCGACTCCACCAGCCTCGATCTGCGGGCCGGCCTCGCGATGGGCGAAGGCCCCGGCGTCCTTCGTTTGGGTATCATCGCCGGCAGGTATGAGCTTGACGGGAAGACCAATCGCGATACCAACGGTGTCAACGCTGAATGGCGCCGTCTGCTCAATCCCGCCAACCAGCTAAGCCTGTTCGGGCAGTACGCGAACTTCCGTTTCGAGCCGACGATCAGCGTCAACAACTTCGACCAATCCACCTACGGCGCCAACTGGCTGCACCTCATCAATGACGGCAAGGCTTTGGCCATGGCGAGCCTGTTCACCGGGGATGAGCGGGCCCCGCTGCGCGCTGATGGCGGCAAGCGCTTCATCGGTCTGCGCCTGGGCGGACAGGTGCAGCTCAACCAGAAGGCTGAATTGTTCGCCGGACTCGGTGCGCAGTTTGGCAAATACCAGATTGCCAACGCGGCATTCAGTTCTCCCACCGAATCGGTGATTCGCGACGACAAGCAGTACGACGCCAATCTCGGCCTCAATTGGCATTTCGAAAAGGCCTGGACGTTGCGGCCGCAAATCACATACATGCGCAACGACTCCAATATCGTCATTTACAAGTTTGACCGTACCGACGTTTCAATCACGGTCCGTCGCGACTTCAAATAATTCTTGCAGAAGGTGAATGCCATGCAATTTTCCTGGAAAAATCCGCTAAAGGCCCTTCCCGTTCTGCTGCTGCTTGCATCCTTTGCCGGCGCCGCCTTCGGTGCAGCCGGCAATGTGCAATTCGTTATCGGCGACGTCAAACTGATCACCAAGACCGGCGAGACGCGGGCACTGGTGAAAGGCGCAGAAATCAACGAGGGTGACAGGATAGTCACAGCAGCCGGTGCCTCGGCACAGATCAAAATGGTGGACGGCGGGTTCATAGCGGTGCGTCCCAACTCCAATCTGAGCTTCGACAATTACCGTTACAGCGGCAAGGCGGATGGAAAGGAAAGCGCGGTCATTTCGCTGCTGCAGGGAGGTTTTCGCACCATCACCGGCATCATCGGTCACACCAACAAGCAGAATTACATGATCAGGACCGAGACTGCCACGATCGGCATTCGCGGTACCGACCATGAACCCATGGTGATCCTGCCGCCGGCGCCTGGACAGCCTGCCATTGCCCCGCCCGGCACCTACGACAAGGTCAACGTCGGGGTGGCGTTCATCCGTACCGATGCTGGCAGCGTCGATATCCAGCGCAATCAGGTTGGTTTCGCCCCAGTGACCAAGGCGGCGCCCGTGATCCTGCCGCGGATACCGCCGTTCTACAAACCGACTCCGGCGCCCGGGCCGCAGAAAGCCAAGGAAGAAGCGAAGGACGAAGGCAAGAAGGAAAACGCAGCGGCCGCACCGGCGAAGGCTGGCGAGGAACAGAAAGCGGCAGCGCCGGGGGAGAAGGCCGCCGAGGCTACCGCTACGGCTCCTGCCACGGAACAAGCAGCCGAGGCATCCGCGGCGACGCGGAGCACCGCGGTAGTCGACCCGACGAGTACCGTCACTACGGCGCCTGCGGTAGCTCCGATCGCCACTGCCCCGACAGTGGTCGCGCCTGTGGTCGCGATAACCGCGACCGGTGCGAGCGGCGCAACCCTGAATACCACGACGCAGACGACGACGACTGCAAGCGGAACGACGACGCCGGTAGCGGCGGGCCCGGTGATCAGCAATCCAGTCGTTGCCACGAGCAACTACCACTACGGTGTGCTCGGCGCAGTGCCGGTCAGCGGCGGTGTTGAGCTCGTTTCGCTGAGTTCGCCGACGGGCGCATCCAATGCAGCCAATTCGAATTTCGTCCTGAGCGACAATAGCCTCGCGGAAATCCTGCAGTCGCCATATCTGCGCTACGGCCTGAGTTCCCAGGCGCCGGTGTCCGTGGCAAACGCAGACCTCAAATTCACGGGCGGTACTGCCGCCGATGCGTTCAGCGATCCGAACGGCAGCTATTACATGGGCCGCTGGTCCGGCGGCCAGATCGCCGTCACCGACCTCGCGACGACCAGCCCGATGGCGCCGTTTTCCGATTCGCTGGGTGCCGCCAGCGCACATTGGCTGATCGGGCTTACTCCAGGCAACCTTGCGGGAACGACCATCAACAATGTGCAGCAACTGGTGGGTAGTGCGAGCTACGTACTTGCCGCGGCGACCCATCCGACCGATGGCTTCGGCAATGTGGGCACGCTCAACAGCGCCACGCTGAGCGCGAATTTTTCTGCACAGACGGTGGATTCGAACCTGAACCTGTCGTTCAGTTCCAGCGATCCGGCGAACCCGAGCACGCGCAACCTGAGCCTGACCGCATCCGCGAACAAAGTACCGATTCAAAAAGGCGGCTTCGGCGCAGCTGCGGTCGCGCCAGTGGTAGCCGGCGTTCCTGTGAGTACCAACCCCAATAACACGGTCAGCTGCAGCGGCGCCGATTGCGCGGCCGGTGGCTACATCGGCAGCATCGGCGGTGGTTTCCTGGCCTCGGCTTCAGGCGGTACGAGCAGCGGCGCGGTCGGCACCGGCATCGGTTTGAGTTACGGCTTTACCGCGATCCCGACCTCTACCACTGCAGCGACCCAGCCATTCGCGGATTTCATTAGTGGAGCCGCGGTGCTGAGCACTGCCGCTGCGCCAACGGCCGGCGCCACGGCAGTTCCGGTCACAGGAGGAGGCGGCACCTACCGCCAACAGGTCGTGCTGCCGTTGAAGGTCGGAACGACGACTTACAACGCGAATTACAGTCTGTCCACGGCCGCCGTAAGCAACGCGCAGAACTACCTGTTCGATTCGGCGGGGAATCTGGTGCGGATGCAAAACTCGGACTACAAGCTGAGCGAACGCGGCACCTCGGGGCCGCCCTCCTACACCAGCAATGCCCCGGTGCCCTACACCGGCTCACCGGGCGGGCTTCCGACGTCGCCGCTGACGGCAGCGACTGTCTCATTTTCGGGAGGAAGCACACCGGACGCGAACTACAATGACACGGTCAATGGAATCCGCATGGGCCGCTATCTGGGTGGTGTGATTACCACCACCGATCTCTCGACGGCGACCACCCCTGCTACGTATTTCACGCCGCTGGGCAGCAACAGTGT
>JAKAIH010000199.1 GCA_021825225.1 Pseudomonadota bacterium | reverse complement strand
CCCAGGTGGAAATGCTCCCTGCGTAGGAAAGATATCCCAGGCAGGCCGCAACGCTCATGGCCACGAGCTGGATTGCGGCGAGGAGCTTGCGTCGGTCCAGCCTGTCTGCCAGCAGCCCGCCGACAGGCGCCAACAGCAGGATCGGTATCTGTCCGGAGAAAGTGATCACGCCTAGCAGGAAGGCCGAACCGGTCACGCGGTACGCAATCCAGGACATCGCAATCTGCTGCACCCAGGTGCCGACGAGCGACACCGCCTGTCCAAAAAAATACAGGCGAAAATCCCGTTCTGCCAGGGCGCGGAAGGTACGATTCATTCCGGAACGATCACGGTGGCTTTCCGTCCGGCAAGAACGGACATCGGGATGGGAAACTGGAGGCGGGGGTCGGAATCGAACCGGCGTACACGGCTTTGCAGGCCGCTGCATAACCACTCTGCCACCCCGCCGTTTCGAGCGCGCGCCAGCCAGGCGCAACGGCAATCCAAACGTGAAAAAGGGAACGCGCTTGCGGCCTGCGCCGCCGGCCGTTACGCGCCTTCCCTTTGAATCTTGGAGCGGGAGAAGAGTCTCGAACTCTCGACCTCAACCTTGGCAAGGTTGCGCTCTACCAACTGAGCTACTCCCGCAAGAGGATGCGAATTATACCGGGGTTTGGCCCTGGCGATCAACCATGTTTTATTACCGTGGGCATGGCCATTTTGAGGTAATAGAACATGGACCACAGGGTGAGCGCCGCCGCCAGCAGTATCAGCCCGGTACCCCACTGCTGCGGCCGGAACGCGCCAATCGCGTTGTGGTAGAGCAGCATCGGGATCGCGACCATTTGCGATACCGTCTTGATCTTGCCTACGAGGGATACGGCGACGCTTTTCGCCGCCCCCAAATGCGCCATCCACTCGCGCAGCGCAGAGATGGTGATTTCCCTGCCGATAATGATCACGGCGATCACCGCGTTCAGCCGGTTGAGATCGACCAGCACGATCAGCGCCGCGGCAACCATCAGCTTGTCCGCGACCGGATCGAGAAAGGCGCCGAAGGCGGATACCTGGTTGAGCTTGCGCGCGAGGTAACCATCGAGCAGATCGGTCAGCGCGGCAACGACGAAAATGACGGTCGCAATCAGGTTTTGCTCGGGCTGCGCCAGCCAGGTGGGCGGAAAATAATACACGCCGACGAACAGCGGAATCATCACAATGCGCATCCAGGTGAGCGCATTCGGAACATTGAAACGCATGGCGGGTATCCAAAAATGCAGGCGGCCCCAGATGCAAGCCGCGCCTGGAAACGCCGGCGGCCGCTGGCACGGGATCGCGAAACCAGCTGCCAAGATACCTCAATCGGCCGCCGCTTAGTGCAACTCCTGGTAAATTTTTTCCGCCAGCTTGCGGCTGATGCCCTGTACCTGCGCCAAGTCGTCTATGCTCGCGCCCATCACCCCTCTCAGCCCGCCGAAGCGCGCCAGCAGCTCTTTGCGCCGCTTGGCGCCTATGCCGCTTATGCCCTCCAGCGAGGAAGTCACCCGTGCCTTGCCGCGGCGCGCGCGATGGCCGGTGATGGCGAAGCGGTGCGCTTCGTCGCGGATCGCCTGGATCAGGTGCAGGCCCGGATTGTCGCGCGCAAGCTGGATGCTGCTCCTGCCGTCGGCGCAAATCAGCTGTTCCAGGCCCGGCTTGCGTTCCTCGCCCTTGGCCACGCCGTAGAGATAGATGTCGCTCAAACCCAGTTCGGCCAGCACCTCGCGCGCCACGCCGACCTGCCCCTTGCCGCCGTCGATCAGGATCAGGTCGGGCACGATGCCCTCCCCGCGCGAAATTCTTTCGTAGCGGCGCTGCAGCACCGAGCGCATGGCGGCATAGTCGTCCCCGGCCTGTATGCCGGCGATGTTGTAGCGCCGATATTCGGAATTGCGCATCTCCGAGCGGTCGTAGACGACGCAGGAGGCGACAGTCGCCTCGCCCTGGGTATGACTGATGTCGAAGCACTCGATGCGCTGAACCGTATCCGGCAAGGCCAGGGCCTCGCGCAGCGCGGCAAGCCGCGCCTCCTGATTGCTGGCCTCCGACAGGCGCTGCGCCAGCGCCAGCTGGGCGTTCTTTTGCGCCATCTCGAGCCAGGCGCGGCGCTGCCCCTGCGGCCGCACGACGATCTGGACCGCGTGCCCGGCCTGCTGCGCCAGCGCGGCCTCGATTTCCTGCGCGTCGAACTCCGCCCCGGCAACGATGATGGCCGGCACCTGCCGGTTCACGTAATGCTGCGCAAGGAAAGCCTGCAGCACCTCGGGCGCGCTGCGCTCCTCGGCATTGTGCGGAAAGAAGCTCTTGTCGCCCAGCTGCCGGCCCTGGCGCACCATGGTCAGGTTGACGCAGGCCGCGCCCGCGGCCTGCGCGCAGGCGATGATGTCGGCGTCGCCGCCCGTGCTGCTTTCAGCGTACTGCTTGTGCTGCATGGTTGCCAGCGCCTGGATCTGGTCGCGGTAAAACGCAGCCTGTTCGTAGCGCTGCAGCTCCGCGGCCGCGCGCATTTTCTCACCCAGGGCCTGCAGCACGTCGTCCTCGCGTCCCTGCAGGAACAGCTCTGCGTTTTTCGCATCGGCGGCATAGCTGTCGCTGTCGATCAGCCCCACGCAGGGAGCCGAGCAGCGCCTGATCTGGTGCAGCAGGCAGGGCCGGGAGCGGTTCTGGAACACCGAATCCTCGCAGGTGCGCAGGCGGAAGATCTTTTGCAGCAGCTGTATGCTTTCGCGCACCGCGCCGGTGTGCGGGAACGGCCCGAAATAGCGGTTCTTGCCGTCGAGCGCGCCGCGGTGAAAACCCAGGCGCGGATAGGCATGCCCGCTCAGCATCAGATAGGGATAGGACTTGTCGTCGCGGAACAGGATGTTGTAGCGCGGCGCGAGCGACTTGATCAGGTTGTTTTCCAGGATCAGCGCCTCGGCCTCCGAGCGCGTCACCGTGGTCTCGATCGTCGCGACCTGCGTCAGCATGAGTTCGATGCGCGGGCTCTGCTGGGTCTTCTGGAAATACGAGCTCACGCGCTTTTTCAGGTCACGCGCCTTGCCCACGTAGAGCACGTCGCTCTTCGCGTTGAGCATGCGATACACGCCGGGCAAATGCGGCAGGCGGCTGATCAGCGCCTGCGCGTCGAAAGCCGGCGCGGGTTCCGCAGGGGCAGTCATTGCGGCCCCAATTCGGCAACGATGTCGCGCAATACCGCGTGGAACATGGCTTCGGTGAGCCGCTTGGTCTGCGTATTGTAGCGGCTGCAATGGTAGCTGTCGTAGAGCCTGATGCCTGCAGAAGCCGGCAGCATCGGCGGCAGGTCGTGCACGGCGTGATGCGCGAATTTGCGGCTCGCGCGCTTGAGTCCGCAGGCGAGCAGCACTGCCTCGTGCGCGATGCTGCCCAAAGCCAGGACCACGCGCGGCGGCTGTGCTTTGAGCTCGGCCGCGAGATAGCGGTTGCAGCAGCGGATCTCCTGCGGCAGCGGCTTGTTCTGCGGCGGCAGGCATTTCACCGCGTTGCTGATGCGGCAGTTCTTCAGCACCAGAGGGTCGTCGGCCGCGACCGACTCGGCGCGGCTGGCGAAGCCGAACTGATGCAGGCTGCGGTAGAGCAGGATGCCCGCATGGTCGCCGGTGAAAGGCCGTCCGGTGCGATTGGCCCCGTGCATGCCGGGCGCGAGGCCTACGATCAGCAGTTGCGCTGCAGGGTCGCCGAACGCAGGCACCGGCCGCGCATGGTAGCCGGGATGTTCCTGCCGCACCTGGCCGAGAAAATCGGCGAGGCGTGCGCAATCGCGGCAATCGAGGTCGAAGCTATCGGTCATGGGCGATGCGCGCGTGGCCACCGCAGGCTCAAGCCAAGGCGGCGGCGAAGCGCGCGAGTCCCTCTTGCGCCAGCTGGAAGCGCGGCTGCGCCTGCAGCGCGGCCAGCCCCGGCGCCGAGCGCACTCCGCGCATCGCGGCGGCGCGCCGCTGGTCAAGCGATGCCCCGTCCAGGCCGTCGAGCAGTTCCTGCGCCGCTGCGGGCGCATTGCACAACAGCACCATGTCGCATCCGGCATCGAGTGCGGCTCGCCCCCGCTCCACCACCCCGCCGGCAACGCTGGCGCCTTCCATGGAAAGGTCGTCGCTGAATATCATGCCGTCGAAGCCGAGCTGTGCGCGCAGGATTTGCCGCAGCCAGCGCGAAGAAAATCCGGCGGGATGCGCATCGACCGCGGGGTAGATCACGTGCGCCGGCATCACCGCCGACAACCCATGCTTGATCAATTCCCTATAGGGGAGCAGATCGGAGGCATCGATATCGGCGTAGCTGCGCTCGTCCACAGGCAGCGCAAGATGCGAATCGGCGCGCACATAGCCATGTCCCGGAAAATGCTTGCCCACGTTTGCCATGCCCGCTTCGCGCAGGCCCGCGATCAAAGCAGCCGACAGCTGCGCGATCGCAACGGGGTCGGAGTGAAAGGCGCGGTCGCCGATCACGCCGCTCGCGCCGAAATCCACGTCCAGCACCGGTGTGAAACTGAAGTCCACGCCGCAGGCGAGCAACTCGCTCGCGAGCACATAGGCGATGTCCCCGGCTGCCTTGCAGGCACCGGCGCGATCGCGGTCCCAGGCCGTGCCCAGATGCCGCATCGGCGGTATGCGCGAAAAACCTTCGCGGAAGCGCTGCACCCGGCCGCCTTCGTGATCGACTGCGATCAGCAGCTCGGGCACGCGCAGTGCGCGGATCGCCGCCGTCAGTTCGCATAGCTGCTGCGGCGAGCGGTAATTGCGCGTAAATAAAATCACGCCCCCGACCAGAGGGTGACGCAATATTTCCCGCTCGGACGCGCTTAATTCCACGCCTGCGACATCGAGCATCACCGGGCCCAAGCTGTCAGCCGCACAGGACTCAGTCATGGTTCTCGCCCTCCAGAACCACGAACGCGCAAGCCATCTCGACCTCGTCGCTCAGGCTCAGATGCGCGCGGCTGACGCCGCGCTGTTTTAGCAGCGCCGAAAGAGGCTCGGAAAATTGCAGATAGGGCCGGCCCGAGTGCTCGTTGGCGACGCTGACGTTGTGCCAGTTGACGGGAAAATGGATGCCGGTGCCCATGGCCTTGGAAAACGCTTCTTTGGCGGCGAAGCGCTTGGCCAGGTAGTGTGCAGGCTTCACGTGGGCGCAAAAACGCCGGTATTCGTGCTCGACCAGAACGCGCTGGGCGAAGCGGTGGCCGAAACGCGCGAGCGCGCGCTCTATGCGGCGGATGTCGATCAGGTCGGTGCCGGTGCCGAGAATCACGCCTTCCTGGCCTCGGTAATCAGTCGTTTCATTTCGCGCACCGCCGCCTCCCAACCGACGAAAACGGAATGTGCCACGATCGCATGTCCGATATTGAGTTCGGCGATGCCAGGCAGGGCGGCGATTGGCCCGACATTGTCGTAGTTGAGGCCGTGCCCGGCATTTACCTTGAGACCGATGCGCTTGCCGTAATCGACCGCCGCGCGGATGCGTTCGAACTCAGCCTGCCGCTGCTCCCCCGCTGCGTCGGCGTAATGTCCGGTATGCAGCTCGATTACCGGCGCGCCGGCGGCTTTGGACGCGTCGATCTGCGCGTTGTCGGCATTGATGAACAGGGAAACGCGAATCCCCGAGCTGCCGAGCAGTTCGCAGGCCTGGCGCACGCGCTCGAACTGGCCGGCCACGTCCAGACCGCCTTCGGTGGTCAGTTCCATGCGCCGCT
>JAKAIH010000198.1 GCA_021825225.1 Pseudomonadota bacterium | reverse complement strand
CCGCCGCAGCTGTTCGATCAGGTGCGCGACGGCGTGTCCGACATCACCTGGACCGTGCCGACCTATCAGGCCGGGCGCTTCATCAAGTCCGAGGTGTTCGAACTGCCATTCATGGTCAACACAGCCGAGAAGGCGAGCCCTGCCTTGTGGGACTACATCCAGAAAGATTCGCTGGACGAATTCAAGGGCACCAAGCTGATCCTGGTCCACTTCCATGACGGCGCGCAACTGCAATTTTCCAAAAAGGCGGTCAGGACGCTGGAAGACCTCAAGGGACTCAAGATCCGCGGTGCCACGCGCCTGAACGGCAAGATGCTCGAAGCGCTGGGCGCGATTCCGGTGGTGATGCCGGCGCCGGCGGTGCCCGATGCGGTCGCCAAGGGCGTGGTGGACGGCGTCAGCCTGCCCTGGGAAGTCATGACCCCGCTGAAGATGCAGGAGATCACCAAATTCCATACTGAAACGCCGCCCGGCCTGCCCAAGATTTCGAACACGATTTTCGTGTTCGCGATGAACCAGGCCAAATACGACAGCCTGCCGGCCGACCTGAAGAAGGTCATCGACGACAACAGCGGGCGCGAGCAATCCGTCTGGGCGGGCAAGGTGTTCGACGCGACCACTGGTCCGGCGCGCAAGATCGCGCAGGATCGCCACAATACCTTCATCACCATCAGCCCGGAGGAATACAAGCGCTGGGAAAAAGCGACCGCTAAGGTTACCGATGAATGGATCAAGGAAGCGGATGCAAGGGGCGCGAACGGCAAGGCGCTGCTGGCGGATGCCAAGGCCCTGCTCAAGAAGTACCAGTAACAGCAGCCGGCTGAAGCGATGCGCGAGGGGATGCGTCCCCTCGCCTGTCCCCACCTCTAAGGCCTGATACCGAAGGCGGTCTTGCCAGGCGCGCGCAGCGGCGCCGCGAGTTCGGCGAATTCGCACAGCAGGCGCCGAGTGTCGCGCGGATCGATGATTTCCTCGACGATGAAGGACTCGGCGCTGCGAAACGGCGAAGTGAACGCCTTCAGGCGCTTCTCGATCTCGGCCATTCTTGCTGCGGGATCGGGCGCAGCCTCGATGTCGGCCCGGTAAGCGGCTTCCAGACCGCCTGCAATCGGCAGCGAGCCCCACTCGCCCGAGGGCCAGACGTAGCGCAGGTTGTAGCGCCCCGAATTCTGGTGCGCGGCACCGGCCACGCCGAATACCTTGCGCACGATGATCGAACACCAGGGCACGCTCGCCTGGCATACCGCGGCCATGGCGCGTACGCCGTAGCGTATGGTCGCGGTGCGTTCTGCCTCGAGGCCGATAAGAAAACCCGGAATGTCCACCAGATGCACCACCGGCAGGTGAAACGTCTCGGCCAGATCGACAAAGCGCGTCACCTTTTCGGATGCCTGTGCGGTCCAGGCGCCACCATAGAAATAAGGGTCGCTCGCGAGCAGCGCCACCGGCCAACCGTTCAAGCGCGCAAAACCGGTAATCACCGAGCGCCCCCACAACTTGCCGATTTCGAAAAACGAGCCGCGGTCGACCAGCGCTTCGATAACGCGGCGCATCTTGTACACCTTGCGCGCATCCTTGGGTACGGCTTCGATCAGCCAGGGGTCGCTGCGCCCGGGGTCGTCGTCGCAGGCCGCGCGCGGCGGCAGCTCGTACACCGAACTCGGCAAATAGGACAGAAAGCGCCGCGCGCGCGCGAACGCGTCGGCCTCGCTCGCCGCCTCGTCGTCGACGGCGCCATTGCGCGTATGGATCGCACTGCCGCCGAGTTCGTTCTTTTCATAGCTCTTCTCCACCCGCGCCACCACCGGCGGGCCGGCGACGAAGAGTTGCGACGTGTCTTTCACCATGACCGAGTAGTGGCTCGCAGCCACCCGCGCCGAACCCAGGCCCGCGACCGAGCCCAACGCGAGCGAAACCACCGGCACCACCGACATGTTGTTCACCACCTGCTCCCAGATCGCGATCGTGGGAATCTGCGTCCTGCCGTCCTGCTCGATGTTTTTCACCGAGCCCCCGCCACCGGTGCCGTCCACCAGGCGCACCATGGGCAGGCGCAGCTCGTACGCCATCATCTCGACGCGCTCCAGTTTCTCGCGCAGGCCACCGTCGTTGGCGCCGCCGCGCACGGTGAAATCGTCGCCGGCGATCACCACCGGCCGCCCGTCTATGCGGCCGCGCCCCATGACCAGATTGGTCGGCACCATGTCGATGAGTTGGCCCGCCGCGTCGTAGCGCGCCTTGCCGGTGATGGCGCCGATTTCGTGAAACGAACCTTCATCGAGCAGGCCGGCGACGCGCTCGCGCACCGTCAGCTTGCCGCCTTCATGCTGGCGCCGGATTTTCTCCGGCCCGCCCATTCTGCGCCCCAGTTCTTCGCGCTTGCGCAGCTCGTCTATCTCAGCTTGCCAGGTCACGCTGTTCCCTCGCATCGGTGATGTGCTTGCGCCCAAGTCTACCAGCAACGCGGCGCTTGCCGCCGCGGACGGAACACGCTACCTTGGCTGCGGAAAAAATCGCGAACAGAAAGGAAACCCCATGCAGCAAGGCATTCGCCTCGACGGCAAGACCGCGCTGATTACCGGCGCATCCAGCGGACTCGGCTGGCGTTTCGCCCAGGTTCTCGCCGCAGCCGGCGCCGGCGTCGCGCTGGCAGCGCGCAGCACCGACAAGCTCGCCCGTCTGAAACAGGAAATCGAACAGGCCGGCCGCAAGGCCTGCGCCGTGAGGATGGACGTCACCGACGTGGCGAGCGTGCGTGCCGCGGTGGCCGCCGCCGAGTCGGTACTGGGCGGGATCGACATCCTGGTCAACAACTCCGGCGTGAGCAAACAGCAGCGCGCCATCGAGGTCGAGGAAGCGGACTACGATTACGTGACGGACACCAATTGCAAGGGCGCGTTTTTCGTCGCACAGGCCGTCGGGCGCAGCATGATCGCGCGCAAATGTGCCGGGCGCATCATCAATATCGCCTCGGTCGCGGGCCTGCGCGTGCTGGCGCAGCTGTCCACCTATTGCATGTCCAAAGCGGCAGTCGTACACATGAGCAAGGCGCTGGCGCACGAATGGGGGCGCTATAACATCAACGTCAACGCCATCTGCCCCGGCTATATCGAAACCGGGATCAACCGCGAATACTGGCAGACCGACGGCGGCAAGAAACTGGTGAGCATGCTGCCGCGCCGGCGCGTGGGCCAGCCCGAGGACCTGGATGGGCTGGTGCTGCTGCTTGCCTCGGAGCAGTCCAATTTCATCAATGGCGCGGTCATCACCGCCGACGACGGGCTGGCTGCGGGCTAAACGCGGCCTATTTCATCGGATGCTGTTTTTCGAACCGGTCCGCGGCCGCGGGATCGAGTTTGCGCAGCCCCCGCAGCGCCTCGTCCCTGCGCTCGCTCTGACCGGTGCGCTGATACGCGCTGACGAGACCAATCCAAGCCTGCTCCAGTTCCGGATCGTAGCGCAGGCTCTCGCGGTAATTCGGCAGCGCAAGGTCCGGCTGTCCCTGCTGCAGATACAGCTCGGCCAGCGCCAGATACGCCTGCGCCGATTCGGGCCGATAGCGCAACGCCTGGCGATAGGCCTGAATCGCCTGCTCGGGCCGGCCTAGCGCGCTTTCACTGCGGCCCAGTGCGAGCCAGGCGCCCTCGTCTTCCGGGCTGAGACGCGTCGCCTGTTGATAGGACAGGACGGCGGCTGCAGGCTGGTCCAGCCGCTCCTGTGCGTAGCCCTGCAGGAACCACCATTCGGCGCGCTCCGGTTCGCGTCGCAACTGGGCCTGCGCCAGATTGAGCATGCCGGACCAGTCCTGCTTC
Organism: Pseudomonadota bacterium; assembly: GCA_021825225.1. Lineage (GTDB taxonomy): Bacteria > Pseudomonadota > Gammaproteobacteria > Burkholderiales > SG8-39 > 2-12-FULL-64-23. The sequence goes on along the minus strand of JAKAIH010000198.1, from coordinate 1,935 downwards.
TGCTCCAGTTCGACGATGCGGTCGGCGGTGGCCTGATCGAAGTGGCGCGCGAGCGCCGCGATTATCGGCGTCACCGACACCAGCGCGACCTGCGCGCAGCCTCCACAAACAACAAGGCAGGCGATGACGCCTGCCTTTCTGATGAAGCTGTAGGTCAAGAACGCTCAGACTTTGTTCTGATAGACATAAGGCTGCTGCTTGACGCGCGACTCCTGTGCGCGCCTGATGGTATCCAGGTCCTGCTTGTGGTCCCACCAGATCGCGCGGCTTTTTGTCTGCTCCGCCTCGAGCTGCGGCCTCTTCTGCCTGAACTCGCGCATGAATTTGGTGAACTCCGATTCGTACGTCTTCTGCTTGAACTCGTCGAGGAATCTGCTGAGCTTGGATTCGTCCGTTGCCATGTGTCGCCTCTTTTAGATTAGAGGCCATTTCGGAATTACCGAAATGGCCCCAGACTTTCGGGAGTATGAGGGGATATCCCCTCATTTCCAATTAAACTCTTAGAACTGCTCTTCGCTTAGCGCCATGACACCGGCAGCGCCACGCATGACGATATTGCGCAGGCCCGGCGCCTGCGCCAGGATATGGTCGGCATAAAAGCGTGCCGTCGCGATCTTGGCCTGGTAGAACGCAGCGTCGCCCTCCTTGGCTGCGAGGCGCTGCTCGGCCACCAGCGCCGCGCGCGCCATCTGCCAGCCGCCGCAGACGATGCCCATGAGCTTGAGGAAGGGCACCGAGCCGGCGTGCACCGCCTTGATGTCCGCCGCGTAAGTCGCGACGATCCAGGTCACGCATTCTTCCACCGCCTGGATGCCGGCGGCCAGGCCGGCGCGGATCGCCGCCAGGTCCTCGCCCCGCGCCTGCGCGAGTTCGCCCTCGACCACGCGCATCGCCTTGATCACTTCCTTCGCCGTCGCCCCGCCCTCGCGCGCCATCTTGCGCCCGACCAGATCGTTCGACTGGATCGCGGTGGTGCCTTCGTAGATGGTGGTGATGCGCGCATCGCGCAGCAGCTGCGCCGCGCCGGTTTCCTCTACGTAGCCCATGCCGCCGTGCACCTGGATGCCGGTGGATGCCACTTCGATGCAGGTCTCGGTGCTCCATCCCTTCACCACCGGGATCATCATGTCGGCAAAGGCCTGGTGCTTGGCCCGCAGGCCGGCGTCAGGGTCGCGGTGTGCGATGTCCATCGCCGCCGCAGTCACATAGGCCAGCGCGCGCATCGCCTCGGTCTGCGCCTTCATGCTCATCAGCATGCGCCGCACATCGGGGTGACGGATGATGGGCACCGCCTTGGCACCTCCGGCCAGATCGCGGCTCTGCACGCGCTCCTTGGCATAGGCGAGCGCCAGCTGGTAGGCGCGGTCCGAAATCGCCACGCCCTCCAGGCCGACCGCGAAGCGCGCGGCGTTCATCATGATGAACATGTAGGCAAGGCCTTGGTTTTCCTGGCCCACCAGATAACCGATCGCGCCTTCCTTTTCACCGAAGATCAGCACCGCGGTGGGGCTCGCGTGAATGCCGAGCTTGTGTTCGATCGAGGCGCACTGCACGTCGTTCCTCTTGCCCAGGCTGCCGTCGGCATTGACGAGGAACTTGGGCACGACGAACAGCGAAATCCCTTTCACCCCCTCGGGCGCATCGGGTGTGCGCGCGAGCACCAGGTGCACGATGTTCTCGGCCAGGTCGTGTTCGCCGTAGGTGATGAATATCTTCTGCCCCGAGATGCGGTAGTGATCGCCCAGTCGTTCATCCCTTTGGGGAACCGCCTTCGACTTGACCAGCGCCAGGTCCGAACCCGCCTGCGGCTCGGTCAGGTTCATGGTGCCGGTCCAGATGCCTTCCACCATTTTCGGCAGGAAGGTTTGTTTCAGGCTGTCGGCGCCGCGCAGCAGCAGCGCCTCGATCGCGCCACCGGTGAGCAAGGGGCACAGC
>JAKAIH010000197.1 GCA_021825225.1 Pseudomonadota bacterium | reverse complement strand
TGGCCGGGCGAAGCTACGCCCATGGAAATCACGTATTTCAGCGCCGTGTCCACGCTCATGTCGAGCTCGATCACGTCCTTGCGCGGCATCATCACGAAATAGCCGCCGGTGGGGTTGGGTGTGGTCGGCACATAGACGCTGACGTAATCGCCCTGCAGATGCTTGGTAACGTCGCCTCCGGGGGCGCCGGTGAGAAAAGCGATGGTCCACATTCCCTCGTGCGGCCACTGCACCAGCAGCGCCTTGCGGAACGCCTCGCCGCTGGAGGAAAACAGCGTGTCGCTCACCTGCTTGACGCTGGAATAGATCGAGCTCACCACCGGAATGCGGTGCAGGATCTCGTGCCACAAATGCACCAGACGCTGGCCGATGAAATTCGCCGTGACCACCCCGGTGAGCATTACGATCAGCAACGTCAGCAGCACGCCCATGCCCGGCACGTGGAAGCCGAGCCAGCTCTCGGTGCGCAATGCCTGCGGCAGCAGCAGCAGGCTCTGGTCGAGCATGTCGACCACCAGCTTCAGCACCCAGATGGTGATGACCAGCGGTATCCAGATCAGCAGCCCGGTGATGAAGTATTTTTTCATTCAGCCTTGGCTGCGCCCGCCGCTGCGGCAGGGGCTGCGCTCGCGGCCGGCTGGGTTTCGCTCTTGCTCTCGCTGGCAGATTCGGACTTGCTCACGGTCGCGCTCTTGGCCGCGGGTTTGCTGCCGCTGTGCTTGAAGTCGGTGGCGTACCAGCCGCCGCCTTTCAACTGAAAACCGGCAGCGGTCAGCATCTTGCTGAAAGTCTGCTGCTTGCATTCTGGGCAGACGCTCAGCAGGGGATCGCTTACCTTCTGCAGATATTCCTTCTGGAATCCGCAGGACGAGCAACGATATTCGTAGATAGGCACCATGCCCTCCAGCCAACGGAAAAGATGTTGATTATAACGGAAAAACAGGGCTTACCCAGACACAATCTGCGGGCAAACCCTGACTTTTCAAGGGACTAGGCGGCCGGAACCGCGCCCGGGCGTGCTGCTAGAACGGAATGTCGTCGTCCATGTCCTGGAACTGGCCGGCAGGCTTCTTCGCCGGCCTGGATTCGCCCGCGGCAGGCGCCTCGCGCATTTCGCGCGGTTCGCCCCCGCCCATGCCGCTCCTCGATCCCAGCATCTGCATGGCGTCGGCGACGATTTCGGTGGTATAGCGGTCCTGGCCTTCCTTGTCCTGCCACTTGCGCGTGCGCAGCTTGCCTTCGATATAGACCTGGCTGCCCTTCTTCAGGTACTCGCCGCAGATTTCCGCAAGCCTGCCGAAAGTCGAGATACGGTGCCATTCGGTCGCCTCCTTCTTCTCTCCGCTGGTCTTGTCCTTCCAGGTATCGGTGGTTGCGACCGAGAAGCTGCACACCGCCTTGCCGTCGGGCAGGAAACGGGTCTCGGGGTCCTTGCCCAGGTTGCCTACGACTATGACTTTGTTGACCGATGCCATCTCAATTCTCCTGTTTGATTTTGTATCGCGTGCTACCCGGTCTTCCCATTGCCGAGTGCCGCGCCCCCTGCCGCCTCCGCAGCCGGCCGACGCGCGCGCTGCGGCACGCGCATGGTCGCGGCGGCAAGCCCCCACACCGCAATAAGTGCCGCGCCGAACATGAACACCGGCGTCCTCCCATGATGCTGCATCAGCCAGCCGCCCACGCCGCCACCGACGAACAATCCCAGCGACTGGGTCGTGTTGTAAACACCCAGCGCCGCGCCCTTGGCTCCTGCCGGCGCCGTGCGCGACACCAGCGATGGCAGGCTTGCCTCGAGTATGTTGAAAGCAACGAAGAAACCCAGCAGCAGGATGACAAGCGCAGTGAAATTGTGCAATTCAAACACGAAGCCGGTCTGGACCACTGCCATCAGCCCGATGCTGGCAAGGAACACCGGCTTGAGCGCATCCTTCTTCTCGGCGTAGTAGATCGCCGGCACCATCAGCACGAAAGATGCGAGCACCACCGGCAGATAGACCTTCCAGTGCTCGTCCACCGGCAGCCCGCCCGCGCTCACCATGGCAAGCGGCACCACCACGAAAATCGCCATTTGCACCGCGTGCAGCGAGAAAATGCCCAGATTGAGTCGCAGCAGATCCGGGTTTCTGAGCACGTCGCCGAAGCGGGTTTTTTCGACATGATCCGCACCGTCGATTTTCGCCAGCGACTCCTGCGGCACCACGCTCACCACCACCCAGATCGCCACCAGCGCCAGCACGCCGGTGAGAATGAAAATGCCGCCCATGCCGATGTGCCGGTAGAGCAAAGGCGAGCCGACCATGGACAGGGCGAACATTAGGCCGATGCTTGAACCCACCAGCGCCATCGCCTTGGTGCGGTGCTGCTCGCGCGTGAGGTCGGCGAGAAAGGCCATCACCGGTGCCGAAATCGCACCCGCGCCCTGGATCGCGCGGCCGATAATGATGACGTGGATGCTGCCACCCATCGCGGCAATGAAGCTGCCGAGCGCGAACAGCACCAAACCGATGATGATGACGCGCTTTCTGCCATAGCGGTCCGAAGCCATGCCATAGGGAATCTGCAGCATCCCCTGGGTCAGCCCGTAAGTGCCGAGCGCAATGCCCACCAGGGTATGGTTGTCTCCGCCTTCGAGGTGCGTCGCGTATACCGCGAACACCGGCAGGATCAGGAACAGGCCCAGCATTCTCAGCGCAAAAATCGAGGCAAGAGAAAGACTTGCGCGGATTTCCAGGGGGGACATGCGATCGGAAGCGGAAGCGGACATAGATGGCAGTAGCGTAGTAGAGGCGTAATCTCGTATATTAGCAGGTTTATATCGCCGGCCAGCGCCCAAGCCATGGACCAAATCAGGATACGCGGCGCACGCACGCACAATCTGAAGAACCTCAATCTCGACCTGCCGCGCAACCGGCTGATCGTGGTCACCGGGCTGTCGGGCTCGGGCAAATCCTCGCTCGCCTTCGACACGCTCTACGCCGAGGGCCAGCGACGCTACGTCGAATCGCTGTCCGCGTACGCGCGCCAGTTCCTGCAGCTCATGGAAAAGCCCGATGTCGACCTGATCGAAGGCCTGTCGCCTGCGATCGCGATCGAGCAGAAAGCCACCAGCCACAATCCGCGCTCCACCGTCGGCACGGTAACCGAGATCCACGATTATCTGCGTCTGCTCTATGCGCGCGTCGGGACGCCCTACTGCCCCGAACACGCGCTGCCGCTGGAGGCGCAGTCGGTGGCGCAAATGGTCGACCACGTGCTCGCCCTGCCCGAGGACACGAAACTGATGATCCTCGCCCCGGTGATCGCCGGCAGGAAGGGCGAGCAGGCCGAACTGTTCGCCGAGCTGCGCGCCCAGGGCTTCGTGCGCCTGCGCGTGGACGGCAAGGTGTATGACATCGACGCCTTGCCCAAACTGTCCAAGAACCAGAAACACACTACCGACGTGGTGGTGGACCGGCTCAAGGTCAGGCCGGAGCTGAAACAACGCCTGGCCGAATCCTTCGAAACCGCCCTGCGCCATGCCGACGGCCGCGCCATCGCCGTGGAAACGGACTCAGGCAAGGAGCACCTGTTCTCGGCCAAATTCGCCTGCCCTGAGTGCAGCTATTCCCTGGCCGAACTGGAACCGCGGCTGTTTTCGTTCAACAATCCCCTGGGCGCCTGCTCCGAATGCGACGGTCTGGGCGCGATCGAATTCTTCGATCCGCGGCGCGTGGTGGCACACCCGCATCTGTCTCTCGCCAGCGGCGCGATCAAGGGCTGGGACCGGCGCAACCAGTTCTACTTCCAGATGCTTACCAGCCTGGCCGCGCACTTCGGCTTCGACGTCGAGGCCGCGTTCGACAAGCTGCCGCAGACGGCGCAGGACATCGTGCTCCACGGCAGCAAGGAAAAGATCGCGTTCTCCTACCTGAGCGAGCGCGGCCGCACCGTGGTGCGCGAGCACGACTTCGAGGGCGTGATCCCGAATCTCGAACGCCGCTACCGCGAAACCGATTCCATCGTGGTGCGCGAGGAGCTGGCGAAATACCTCAACAGCAAGCCCTGCCCCGCCTGCGACGGCACGCGCCTGCGCACCGAGGCACGCAACGTCAAGATTGCCGACAAGGCCATATACGAGGTGAGCGCGCTGCCGCTCAGGCGCGGGCTCGCATTTTTCCAGGGATTGAAGCTGCCCGGCCACAAAGCGGCCATCGCCGATCGCATCGTGAAGGAAATCGCCGCGCGCCTGTCTTTTCTCAACAACGTCGGACTGGATTACCTGTCGCTCGATCGTTCCGCCGACACGCTCTCCGGCGGCGAAGCGCAGAGAATACGGCTCGCGAGCCAGATCGGTTCCGGTCTTACCGGCGTCATGTACGTGCTGGACGAACCCTCGATCGGCCTGCACCAGCGCGACAACGGACGGCTGCTGGCGACGCTCAAGCACCTGCGCGACCTCGGCAACACCGTAATCGTGGTCGAACACGACGAAGAGGCGATCCTCACGGCGGACTACGTGGTCGACATGGGCCCGGGGGCGGGCGAGCACGGCGGCAAGCTGGTGGCCGAGGGCACGCCGCAGCAGATCATGCATAACCCCGCGTCGCTCACTGGCAAATATCTCGCCGGGCGCCTCGAAATCCCCCTGCCGAAGCGCCGCCACCGCTACGACAAGGCCCGCGTGCTGCGCTTGCATGGCGCCAGCGGCAACAACCTCAAGCAGGTTAACCTGGACCTGCCTCTGGGCCTGTTCGTCTGCGTCACCGGCGTCTCCGGCTCGGGCAAATCGACCCTGGTCAACGACACGCTGTACGCCGCGGTCGCGCAGCATCTCTACGGCAGCAGCAACGAACCGGCGCCGCACGAATCGGTGAGCGGACTGGAATACTTCGACAAGGTGATCAGCGTGGACCAGAGCCCGATCGGGCGCACGCCGCGCTCCAATCCGGCCACCTACACCGGGCTATTTACGCCCATACGCGAGCTGTTCGCAGGCGTGCCCGCGGCGCGCGAGCGCGGCTACGGGCCGGGGCGCTTCTCCTTCAACGTCAAAGGCGGACGCTGCGAAGCCTGCCAGGGCGACGGCGTGCTCAAGGTCGAAATGCACTTCCTGCCCGACATCTACGTGCCCTGCGACGTCTGCCACGGCAAGCGCTACAACCGCGAAACGCTGGAAGTGCATTACAAGGGCAAGAGCGTCTACGACGTGCTGAAACTGACGGTGGAGCAGGCGCACGAATTCTTCGGTGCGGTACCCATCGTGGCGCGCAAGCTGAAGACCCTGCTCGAGGTCGGCCTGGGCTATGTCGAGCTCGGCCAGTCGGCGACCACGCTCTCCGGCGGCGAGGCGCAGCGGGTGAAACTGTCGCTGGAGCTGTCCAAACGCGACACCGGGCGCACGCTGTACATCCTGGACGAGCCCACCACCGGATTGCACTTCCAGGACATCGATCTGCTGCTGCAGGTGCTGCATCGCCTCCGCGACCACGGCAACAGCGTGGTGGTGATCGAGCACAACCTGGACGTGATCAAGACCGCCGACTGGGTCATCGACCTCGGCCCGGAGGGCGGCGACGGCGGCGGCCGCATCATCGCCCAGGGCACGCCCGAGGACATCGCCGAGAATCCGGCGAGCTATACCGGGCAGTACCTCAAGCACGTGCTCGGAAAGAAGAAGGCAGCATAATCGTCATGAATCGATGTCGATTGCGCGCGGGTGAATCGACTTCTGAACATCACGTTCGACCATGCGCCTTGGAGGCCATGAACACGCCGCATCATGCGAGCACCTAAGCGCAGGCGCTCGG
>JAKAIH010000196.1 GCA_021825225.1 Pseudomonadota bacterium | reverse complement strand
TCCGATCTAGCGCTGCTCGCCCGAGACTGTGGTGCAGGCTTTGAACGGGTATTACCAGGCCGCCGAGCCGGTGATGTGGCGCCACGGCGCGATCAAGCTGAAATTCTCCGCCGACGAAATTCTCGCGGTGTTTGCCGAGCCGCGTCACGCCGCTGCCTGCGCGCAGGAGTTGCGCGAGCGTACGCGCCAGGCCTTGTCGTCCTGGGGGCTGGGCGCGGGCATCGGCGTGCACTCGGGGCCGGTGGTCGAAGGGCTGCTGGGCAGCGCCGGCATCAAGGGCTACGACGTCATCGGCGACACGGTGAACACGGCCAAGCGCATCGAGGGCGCCGCCGGCGGCGGCGAGGTGCTGGTGTCGGATGCGGTGCGCGCGGGGCTGGATCCGGCCGCTGCGCTGGGCGAGCGGCGCGAACTGCTGGCCAAAGGCAAGGAAATGCCGATCTGGGTCTATCCGCTGCTATCGTTCCCCGGGAGTTCCGCTTGAACGCGATTCGCCACGATTACGCCGACGTCAACGGCGTGCGCCTGCACTATGCCCATGCCGGAGAGGGGCCGCTCGTCCTGTTCCTGCACGGTTTTCCCGAGTTCTGGTATTGCTGGAAAAAACAGCTGGAGGAGTTCGGTCGCGACCATCTCGCGGTGGCGCCCGATATGCGCGGCTTCAATCTCTCCGACCGCCCGGCCGAGGTGAAGCAGTACAAGGCGCGCATCCTGATCGAGGACGTGCGCCAGCTGGCAGAACACCTGGGGCACAGGAAATTCGTGCTGGTGGCGCACGACTGGGGCGGGGCCGTCGCCTGGGCCTATGCCATGGCGCAACCGCAGACCCTGCATAAGCTCGTCATCGTCAATTCGCCGCACCCGGTGCCCTTCGCGCGCGAACTCGCGCACAATCCGGCCCAGGCCGAGGCGAGCCAGTATATGAATCTGCTGCGCAGCGCGAAGGCCGAGCGCGTGCTGTCGGAGAACAATTACGAACGCCTGATAAAGATGACGCTGGAAGGCTGGGGGAAGGGCGCGATCGATGCGGCGGAGAAAGCGCTCTATATCGAAGCCTGGTCGCGGCCGGGCGCGCTCACCGGCAGCCTGAATTACTACCGCGCTTCGCCGCTGTATCCGCCGGCCGGCGACGATCCCGGCGCGCGCGCGCTGCAGCTCGATCCCGCCGACTTCATGGTGCGCGTGCCTACGCTGGTGGTGTGGGGCATGCGCGATCAGGCGCTGCTGCCGGGAAATCTGGAAGGACTGCAGGCTTGCGTGCCCGATCTGCGCATCGAGCGCCTGCCCGGGGCTACGCACTGGGTCATGCACGAAGAGCCGGAGCGGCTAAACCGCCTGATTCGGGATTTCATCGGCGCGTGAAGATGCCGTCTTCAGCTGCACACGGCGTTCACCTGCTGCACATCCGTGATTCCCAGCAGGACTTTTTCTATGCCGTCCTGTTTGAGCGTGCGCATGCCGGCGTTGATGGCCGCGCTCTTCACCTCTGCAACGTGAGCCTTGGATTGCAGCAGCCGTTTGATCGCGGGGTCGGCCACCAGCAGTTCGTATAAGCCGATCCTGCCCTGGTATCCGGTCCGCCCGCAGTGCCCGCAGCCCTGCGGGCGGTACAGGCTGATTTTTCCGTCGGTGCCGCCGTGGCTCTCGCTCCAGACTTGCATCTGCTTTGCCGGATCGATCCCGGTCTCGTTGCAATATTGCAGTAACAACTCCTCGAGTTCCACCGGGGTCGGCAGGTACGCGCTTTTGCATTCAGGGCAAAGCCGCCGCGCCAGGCGTTCGGCGAGCACGCCCTGCAGCGCATCGGCGAAATTGAACGGATCCATGCCCAGATCGAGCAGGCGCACGATGCTTTCCGGCGCGCTGTTGGTGTGCAGGGTCGACAGCACCAGGTGGCCCGTGAGCGAGGCCTCGATGCCGATCTTCGCGGTTTCGGCATCGCGCATCTCGCCGACCATGATGACATCGGGATCGGCGCGCATGAAGCTGCGCATGGCGACGGCGAAGGTCCAGCCGATCTTGGCGTTGACCTGGACCTGGCGCAAGCCGGCTTGGGTGATCTCGATCGGATCTTCGGCGGTCCAGATCTTGCGCTCGGCCGTGTTGAGAAACGCCAGCAATGAGTGCAGCGTGGTGGTCTTGCCCGAGCCGGTCGGACCGCAGACGAGGAACAGCCCGTGCGGTTTGGAAATGAGCCGCTTGATCGAATTCAAGGCCGCCGTCTCCAGGCCCAGATCATCCATCGGAACCGGCTTGGCTGCCGCGAGCACGCGCATGACCACGTCCTCCAGGCCGCCGGTTGTGGGAACGGTTGCAACCCGCAATTCCACCGGCGCCGGGCCGTAGCGGCTGAAGTCGATCTTGCCGTCCTGCGGTTTGCGCCGCTCGGTGATGTCGAGCTGGCTCATGATCTTGATTCTCGACACGACGGCATTGCGGAACTGGGACGGCAGCTCCAGATAATTGACCAGGTTTCCATCCTTGCGGAAGCGCACACGCGTGGTCTTGGGTCCGAGGTTGGCTTCAATGTGGATGTCGGATGCCTTTTGTTCGACCGCATCGAGAATGATGCGGTTGACCAGCCCCACTAGCGCGCTGTCGCTGCTGACGGCCTGCTGCTCGGCGATATCCTGGTTGCCGCTCTCGGCAGCCAGCCTGGAGATCAACTCCTGTACGCCCGCCGCCGTGCGTCCCATCTGCTCGGCCGCCTGCGGCGCGTTTCTCGGGCTTCTGCGGCGGTCGACGATGGGCGGTGAGGTGATTGCGAGATTGGGCGCGGGCCCGTAATGGTTCCTGAGCGAGTCGGCAATGTCCTCCGCCAAGGCAGACACCGGCAGTATCTTCATGCGCGTGACGGCGCGCAGCTCCTCTAGCACCGCATTGTCCATCGGGTTCTCGATGGCCACGATCAGCGCACCTTCCGCTTCGCACAGCGGCATGACACGGCGGCGATGCGCGACGGCCGCCGGAATCCTGGCGAGTATGTCCAGCGGGATCCTGGCCTTGAGATCGACCGCCGCTATGCCCAGTCTGTTCGCTATGGCGCCGTTGATCGCCTGCTCGTCCACGATGCCCATTTTTTTCGTCAGGATCTGACCGATCGGCATCGTGCGTTCCAGCGCTTCGCGCCCCAGCGCCATTTCCAGTTCCGGCCTGGAAATGAAGCCCAACTCCACCAGGGCCTCGCCCAGCTTCTGCCTGGGGCGTTTGCGCTTCAGGTCCAGCGCCGTCTCCAGTTGCTCCGGCGACACGATCCGGTTCTGCGTCAGGTATTGCCCGAGCTTTTGCGTGCGCATCATCGTCTGCAGGTTCAGCGCGGCGTGCACGGCTTCGGCAGAAACCGCGTTCTGGTTGACCAGCACCTGCCCGATCGGCGCGTCGATGCTACAGGTTTTTGCCGCCTGCGCCGGAACGAAGCAGCGCATGACGTCGCCGTTCGCCTCCGGAAAATACAGAAACAGACCGCATAGCGCGCTGACGTAGCCCAGGGTCACGCCCAGGAACAGTTCGCCGTTCACGAGTTCTATGCGGAATGAATAGCGCTCCGAGCGCCGGAGCGCTTCGGTTTCGGCGGCGGTAGCGGCCGCCGGCAGGGTCTCGCGCCTCAGCCCGAGTGGCTGCGGGAAATACAGCTTCAGCAGAATGGAAAACGGAATGCTGACCGCTCCATTTCCGCCATGCGGCTCGAACGTCAGCTGGGCGGTATCCGCCTCGAAGCCGTGCAGCCGGCCGCTGGCCTTGGTGCCGTCCCGGAATGTCAGCACGCAATCGCTCCAACCGGAAGCGTCCTTCCCGTGCACGAATTCGAAGTACGGCGGAGCGGGCCAAGGGATCTCCTTTGCCGCGCTAGTGCGGTGTGATGGCGTGGTCATGCTGATCCGGATTCGCGCGGGCGGCGACATGTGGCGATTCCCCGCGGGCGATCGCCGGCGGACCACCGCCTCGATGTGGCGGGGGCTTCGAATCGGGTGAATAGGCGGCCCATCGCTTGTTCTGCGTCAATTCCGTTGTGCGCGGCCTGAGGAACGCTTCAGGCGCGTCTGCATCAGGGCGGAGACTGAGGATACTTCGGCTTGCGCATCCGTGCAAACGAAGTGGCGACACCCCTTGCAAGATGCTTATTAATGCCCTGGCTCGAATCGCCGCGGATTGACGCAAGTCACGAAAAGCGGGAATTTGCCGGCAAAGGCCGCGACTGCCCGACGGCAGCAGACGATACGCTGCTCGCATGGACAGCGCGTAGCCGGCGCGGATCTGAGGCGCCAAGTCCGGCCCGGCCGGGCTGCTGATGTCGCTGTGCCGGTCCGACAGCGGCAGGATTCGCTTGCGCGGCGCGGGCCCTAGCGCCAGAGGCCTCCGTTTGCGCCGTACCGCTGCGAAATTACTCGACCTCTTCCCACTTCTCCGCGCTGGCGCCGGCCAGCGCGCGCACCCGCTCCTCGTCCTTGGCGAACTCGGCCGCGGGCCCCTCGTACACGACCTTGCCGTCGTCCAGCACATAGGCGCGGTCGGCGATCTCGACCGCGGCGCGCACGTTCTGCTCGACCAGCAGCACCGACATGCCTTCCTTGCGCATGGAGACGACGACGTTGAACACGTCCTGCACGATGATCGGCGCCAGGCCCTGGGAGGGCTCGTCGAGCAGCAGGAGCTTCGGGTTGAGCAGCAACGCGCGCGCGATCGAAAGCATTTCCTGTTCGCCGCCGGAGAGCTGGCGTCCCTTGTTCGACTTGCGCTCGGCCAATCGCGGAAACAGTTCATAGATGCGCGGAATCGTCCACGGCCCGGGGCGCTCCAGCGGCACCCGCAGATTCTCTTCCACCGTCAGGTTGGCGAAAATGCGCCGCCCTTCCGGTACGTAGCCCAGGCCCAGAGCCGCGATGCGATAGGAAGGCCAGCTGGTGGTCGCGTGGCCGAGGATGCGCACCGCGCCTTCGCGCGCATGCGTGAGTCCGACCAGGCTCCTCAGGGTGGTCGTCTTGCCCGCGCCGTTGCGCCCGAGCAGGGTGACGATTTCGCCTTCGCGCACCTCCAGGGTCACGCCGTGGAGAATGTGACTCTTGCCGTAGAAGGTATGCAGCGCTTCCGCCTCGAGAATCTTCGTCATGCTGCTTTCCCCAAATAGGCTGCCTGTACCACTTCATTCGCGCCGATCTCATCGGGGGTGCCCTCGGCGAGGACCGCGCCCTCGGCGAGCACCATGATGCGGTCGGCAAGGTGGAAGATGACGCGCATGTCGTGCTCGATCAGCACGATGGAAAGTCCCTGCTCCTTGTGCAGCCGGCGGATCAGGCGCGTGATGTCATAGGTTTCCTGGTCGCCCATGCCGGCGGTCGGCTCGTCGAGCAGCAGCAGACGCGGCTTCAAGGCGAGCGACATCATGATCTCGGTCGCGCGCTGGTCGCCGTGGGACAGCTCGCCGACGAGGCGGTCCGCCTTGTCGGTGAGCCCGCCCATTTCCAGGAGGTCGATGACGCGCGCGCGCAATTCGCCGTCGGCGTCGCGCGACAGCCATGGCCTGAGGCGCAGGCCGGCCGCAACCTCCACCGGGATGCGCAGGTTCTCGCGCACGCTGAGTTCCGGGAAGATCTGGGTGATCTGGAAAGTGCGCGCCATGCCCAAGCCCACGCGCTTGTGCGGTGGCAGCGCCGTGATGTCCCGGCCGTCGAACACGATGGTTCCCGAGGTCGGAGGAAAAAAACCGCTGATCAGGTTGAAGAAAGTCGTCTTGCCGGCGCCGTTGGGCCCGATTACCGCTCGCAACTCACCGGGCTCGACCGTGAGCGAAACCCCGTTGACG
>JAKAIH010000195.1 GCA_021825225.1 Pseudomonadota bacterium | reverse complement strand
CGCGCCAGTTCGATGCCAAGCATGCCGTCGGCCGCGCTGAGCAGGCGCAGGTCGCGACGGCGCGCGATCAGTTCCTCGACCAGGCGCAGGTTGGCTGGATTGTCCTCGACATAAAGCAGGGTGCGTGGCGCCGTGCTCGACGCGACCGACGCTTGGTTGGACACGGCGGAATCCGTCCCTGCATCGATGAGTTGCGGCGCTGCGCACGGCGTCAGTTCGATCCAGAACACGGTGCCTGCGCCGACGGTGCTATCGACGCCGATGCTGCCGCCCATCAGCTCGACCAGCCGCTTCGCCACCACCAGGCCGATGCCTGTGCCTTCTTCGACACCGGTCTCCTTCCCGAGACGGTTGAACGGCTGGAACAATTGCGCCAGCTTCTCCTCAGGCAATCCCGCACCGGTGTCCGTGACGCTGATGCGTACCGACTCCGGCGAAGCCGCCGTGCAGTCCACCACGACCGTGCCCTCGGGCTTGTTGTATTTGACCGCGTTGAAAAATAGATTGATCAGCACCTGCTTCAGCCGGGTTCTGTCGGCCAGGACGAAGCTCGGGGTGTCGAAACGTGGAAAATGCATGCCGATGCCGCGCAGCCGCGCCTGCGGCTCTATCATGGTCTGGCATTCGAGCATGACCTCGCTTAACGAAACCGGCTCCCGCGACAGCGCGAGCCTGCCGGACTCGATCCGCGCGAGGTCGAGAATTTCATTGATCAACTCCAGCAAGTACCATCCGGCCTTGAGAATCTGGTCCAGGCTGCGCTTCTGCGCGGGGGTCGGCGGCGGAGTACCCGACTCGATGACTTGCGCGAAGCCGAGCACGGCGTTGAGTGGGGTGCGCAGCTCATGGCTCATGCTCGACAGGAAATCCGATTTGGCGAGGTTGGCTTTTTCCGCCGCGGATTTGGCGCTTTCCAGTTCGGTGTTCTTTTCCTGCAGCACCCGGTCCAGGCGTTTGGCTTCGGTGATGTCGCGCGCCGCGGCGAACACGCCTTTGAGCTTGCCGGCCGCGTCGTGGAAAGTGGTCGCATTGTAGGACACGAAGGTTTCCCTGCCGTCCCTGGCGCGCGCGGTGAGTTCGTAGTTGCTGACTTTCTTTTCGTCGAGCACCTGCCTGATGCCCGCCGCGGCGCGCTCCGGATCGGTGAAGTAATTCCTGAACGGCGTGCCGATCAGTTCGCCGCGCGTGCAGCCGGTGAGCGCTTCCATCTGATTGTTGACGTCGGTGATGATGCCGGAGGGGTCGGTGGTCATGATCGGATCGATGTTCGATTCGAACAGCGAGCGCGTGTACAGCTGGTGGTCGCGCAAGGCCTGCGCCGCCGCGTATTCCCCGGTGACGTCGCGGAACACCAGCACGGCACCGACCACCTTGGCGTCGCGGTCGCGAATCGGCGCGCAGCAGTCGGCGATGGCGCACTCGCTGCCGTCGCGCGCAATCAGGATGGTGTGGTTCGCAAGGCCCTGGATCGTGCCGCGCGCCAGGGTCTCCTTCACCGGGATAGCGGAGGGTTTGCGGGTTTCCTGGCTGATGATGTGAAAAATTTCGTCCACCGGGCGGCCGGCGGCCTCTGATCGCGTCCAGCCGGTGAGCCGTTCGGCAAGCGGATTCAGCAGCGTCACCCGCCCTTCGGCGTCGGTGGCGATCACGCCGTCGCCGATGGAATTGAGCGTGACCGCGAGCTTTTCCTCGCTGACCTGCAAGGTCGCGTTGGCTAGCTGCAGTTGTTGGTTGATTCTCTCCTGATCATCGAGCAGATGCCGCGTTTCGATGTGAACCAGATCCTTGAGCCGGTGCCGTGTTTCCCTATAGATCAGGTAGGCGAACGAAAGCGCGAACAGCAGCGTCAACAGGCTGGCCGCGATGATGAGGGCGAACAGGTGCCGCATGTTCGAATCGAACCTGGCTTCGTTCTGCACCAGCGCGCTCTCCTCGATCTGCAGGTAGCTTCTGATCTCGGCGCGAATCGAATTCATCAGCTGCTTGCCCTGGCCGCCGCGTACAAACGCGGCGACTGCAGAGACGTCGCGATTGCGGCGCAATTCGACGACACGCGACATTTCCGCCAATTCGGCATCCACCAGGGGAGCCGCTGCGTCCAGGTGTTCGCGCGCGGCATCGATCAGGCTCAGTCGACGCAATTCGTCCAGATGGCCGCGAACGCTGTCGCGCACCTGCGCATAGGGTTCGAGGAAGCTTTCGTCGCCGGTCAGCGCGTAGCCGCGCTGACCGGTGTCCGCGTCCACCAGATCCGACAGCAGGGCGTTGGCGCGAATGATCAAATTGTAGGTATGCGAGCGCGCCTCGGCCGCGGTCTCGATCTGCCGGAAAGACCAGAGCGATATGACCACCACCAGCACAACCAGCAGGGCCGCGGCAGCAAGCGAAACGACGATTCGATTGGCGACGTTCAAGGCAGACCCGCCACTTGCGTAGCGCAAGGGTTGCCGGCCTTGCGCATGCTGGCTGTGTTCATTTCGCGCCCCTCGCCGGGGCAATCATGCGGACTACCGTTTCCCCCCGCAGGTTTTGCGATGAGGAAGACATTTCCTGCCGCTGCAGCGCGTCCGGCAGCAGGCGGGCAAATTCCTTCTTTACCACCGCGTAGCACTCGCACACCTGGGATTCCAGTCCGGCGCGATCGAGCACGGTAATGTGTCCGCGACGGTAGCGGATCACGCCGGCCTGCTGCAATTTTCCGGCGGCTTCGGTGACGCCCTCGCGGCGCACGCCGAGCATGCTCGCGACCAGCTCCTGCGTCATGATCAGTTCGTTCGTCGGCATGCGATCCAGCGTCAGCAACAGCCAGCGGCACAGTTGCTGCACCAGGGAATGGTGCCGGTTGCACGCCGCAGTCTGCGACATCTGCGTGATCAGCGCCTGGGTGTAACGCAGCAGCAGCTGCTGCATCGCTCCGGCGCGCTTGAATTCCTGCGCCATCAGCTGCGCTTTCAGCCGGTAGCCCTGCCCCCCGGTCTGGACGACGGCGCGGCTGGGCGTGGTATTGCCGCCCATGAACAGCGAAATGCCGAGCACGCCTTCGTTGCCCACGCCCGCGATTTCCGAGGATGAGCCGTTCTCCATGACGTAGTGCAGCGACACGATCGCCGTAGTCGGGAAATAGACGTGCTGCAGCAGGCCGCCGGACTCGTAGAGAACGTCGCCGAGGCGCAGTTCGACCGGCTCCAGATGCGGGGCCAGGCGTTCGAATTCGGCCGTGGGCAGGGCGGCGAGAAGGTGATTCTGATTGGGGCTTTGCGTGACGGGCATCGGAAACCTGCGGTATTCCATCCCGGATCTAAACTGCCGGCTCGTCGGCCGGGGGCGAGGGCAAGAACACTGTCCCATGACACTGTCCGATGCCGGCGAGCTTAGCACGAAGCCGCCGGGGACTATGTGCGCTAGCCAACATAAGTTTGATTTCGCGGAACAGCGGCCGCCTTTGGAGCCGGCATGTGTATGCCAGCGCACAGACCCGGAGTCCGGCCGCCGCGACAATCGCTGCAGGGTAGGCCTCATGCGCTCATATCGGAGCTTGTGCCGGGCGCCTGCCGGATTGGACAACTGCGGGAGACAGACATGAATCGTGATCGAATCGAAGGCAGCTGGAACCTGTGGGGCGGCAAAGCAGAGGAGCAGTGGAGCAAGCTCATCGGCGACGAATCCGGCCTCAACGCGGCCCGGCAAAGGCAACTCGCCGGCAGCATCCAGCTGCGGCGCGGCAATTCGAAAGAGGAGGCCGAACGCCAGATCAGGGATTTTCTGTACCGCAATCGCGACTGGAATCTTTCCCGACGCTGGTTCCGTCAGTAATTACTCAAAGGACTCTACCGTGAACATACGCAAAAGCATGCTCTCCGGGCTGCGCGCGCTGTTGGTGCCGCTGTTGGCGCTTGCACCGCTGGCCTTATCACCCACGATCGCGCGGGCGCAGCAGTCTGCGTACGTCGTTGCGGCCCCCAGGATCGACGGCTTCGATGTCGAGCCGGCGCGTCAATTGCGCGCTGGCAATAATCTGGTGTTTACGCTTTACGGCAGCGCTGGCGGAACGGCGACGGTCCGGATCGACCGCGTCGTCGACAGGTTTCCGCTGGAGGAGGTGGAAGCCGGCGTGTACGAGGGCACTTACACCATCAGCAGCCGGGACCGAATCGCAGCCGACGCCATGGTCACCGCGAATTTGCGTGTGGGCAACAAAATTGCAACCGAAATTCTGGACGAATCGCTGCTCGCCGGCGCGGCATCGCGCTCCCAGGTCAAACGCGCGGCAGACGCCGCCGCCCTGGCCGCGGCTCCCCGGATCGAGCGCTTCGAGGCTGACCCGGTCGCCGGCCTGAATTCAGGCACGGACCTGTTCTTTTCCCTGTCCGGAAGCCCGGGCGCAAAGGCCAGCGTCAGAATCAACGGGGTCAAGGGAAAACTGTCCTTGCAGGAAGTGGCCGCCGGCGTCTATGAGGGTACGTACACCATCAGGGACCGGGACCGCGTCTCGGCCAAATCGACGGCCACGGCCACGTTGCGCCTGGGAAATCGGGAGGTCAGCCTCGCCCTCGGGCAATCGCTGCTGGCGGCGCCGGGTCGCGCGCCCGCAGCGCGCAGGGTGGCCAGACACTGCGCCAATTGCGGTGTGGTCGAATCGATCAATGTGGTCGAGGTCAGGGGCGACGGCAGCTATCTCGGCAAGATCGCCGGCGGCGTGGTCGGCGCGATGATCGGCAGCCAGGTCGGGCAGGGCCGGGGCACGACCGCGGCCGAGATTGCCGGCGCCGTAGGCGGCGCCGTGGCCGGCAACGAGATCGAAAAGCGCGTCAAGAAAACCACGCACTACGACGTCATCGTTCGCCTCCAGGGCGGCGGCACGCAAACGATATCCTACGCGACCGAGCCGGCCCTCAGGGCGGGCGACAAGGTCAGGATCGAGAACGGAACGCTGGTGCCGAATCCATGATCGCAACTGCGGCGAGGAAAAAAACTCCGCTTTCTATGTACGCTAGCGCACGGAACGCGGCGGCACACAAGCGGATGATGATTTGGGCAAGCTGCCCGTCGTGATTTCGAGATGCGCGGCAGGTATGTCCCCGATTTCAACGCGGTATTCAACGGAGAGTCTGATCATGAACATCAACAAAAGCATTTCCGCCGTTTTCCTTGCCGTCGCCCTCGCAACGACACTGGGCTGCGCCTCGACCTCGACCAAGGAAGGCACGGGAGAGTACGTCGACGACACCGTCATCACCACCAAGGTGAAGGCGGCGATATTCAACGAACCTTCACTGAAATCGTCCGAAATCAACGTCGAGACTTTCAAGGGCGCGGTTCAGTTGAGCGGCTTCGTCAAATACCAGGCCGACATCAACAAGGCGATCGAAGTCGCGCGCAGCGTACACGGCGTGACGTCGGTCAAGAACGACATGCGGCTGAAGTAGCGGCGGTTCGGCATCGGCCCGCGCCGATGCCGTCCCTGTGCGCTGGAGGCGGGCCCGAGCGACCGGTCCGGCAAAACGGGGCGAGTGCCCCGTTTTCTTTCCGTGGAATCCGCAACAACGGTGATTTTGTTACGGTCTGAGCTGGAGGAGCGCGAGGGGAGACGCCCGGTGGGAAGTCACCTTGAGGGATATTCCATCGTCTTGTTACAGACCCTTGGTCCGGGAGACTCGCCGTGAAAATGAAGCTCAGGGCTCCCAAGGCGCCGATTTCTGCTGCGGATTCGCCGGGCAATTCACCCGAACCGGGCGCCGGCCAGATCAGTCAGAATATCGAAGCCATCATGTCGTTCTACTCGCGCGACGAACGGCAGATCAGCG
>JAKAIH010000194.1 GCA_021825225.1 Pseudomonadota bacterium | reverse complement strand
GTATTGCGGCGCGCCCTGAAAGAATTCGCAGTCGGTCAACACCGACAGGCAGGCTGCCCCGTGCGCGGCATAGCTCGCCGCGATCGCGGCGGGATCGAAATCCGCGCGCAGCAGCCCCTTGCTCGGGCTGGCTTTCTTGATCTCGGCGATCACCGCCGCCTGACCCGCCGCAATCTTTGACCGGAGCGCGCCGACAAAGTCGCGCGGTGGCGGCGCCGCCCGCGCCGCCTCACGCACGCGCTCCAGCGGCCGCTCGCGCTTGGCCGCGGCGACTTCGTCGGCTTTGTGCGCGAGAATTTTCTTGAGAATATCCGACATAGGCCGGCGCTAGCTTTTGGCGCCGAGCTTTTGCGTCAGCTGCACCAGCTTGTCCAGCTTCGCCCGCGCCGCACCGCTGGCGATGGCTTCGAACGCCTGTTCCACGCCCTCTTCCATGCTCGCGGCCTTGCCCGCAAGGTAGACCGCCGCACCGGCATTGAGCGCGACGATATCGCGTGCCGCGCCCGCTTTGTTTTCGAGCGCGCCCAGCAGCATGGCGCGCGATTGCTCCACCGTTTCCACGCACAGCGTGCGCGGGTCGTGCAGCGGCAGACCGAAACGCTCCGGATGCACCGTGTACTCCTCGATGCGGCCGTCCTTCAGCTCACCGATCATGGTTTTGCCGCTGATCGAGATTTCATCCAGGCCTTCCAGGCCGAACACGGTCATTGCATGACGCGCCCCCAGGCGCTGCAACACGCGGATCTGTATCCCCACCAGGTCGGGATGGAACACGCCCATCAGCTGGTTCGGCGCGCCGGCCGGATTGGTGAGCGGACCGAGGATGTTGAACAGGGTCCTCACGCCCAGTTCGCGCCGCACCGGCGCGGCGTGCTTCATCGCCGTGTGGTGGCTGGGGGCGAACATGAAGCCGACTCCGACCTCGTCTATGCACTGCGCCACCTGCGCAGGCGCCAGATTGATATTCACCCCGAGTGCCTCGAGCGCGTCGGCGCTGCCCGATTGCGAGGATACGGCGCGTCCGCCGTGCTTGGCCACGCGCGCACCGGCTGCGGCGGCCACAAATATCGCCGCAGTGGAAATGTTGAACGTGCGTGCGCCGTCGCCGCCGGTGCCGACCACATCCACCAGGTTCGCCGCGTCCTTCACCTCGACCTTGGTCGAGAGTTCGCGCATCACCTGCGCCGCGGCGGTGATTTCGCCTATGGTTTCCTTCTTTACGCGCAGGGCAATGGTGATCGCCGCGATCATCACCGGCGACATTTGCCCGCTCATGATCTGGCGCATGAGATCGAGCATTTCGTCGTGAAAAATCTCGCGGTGCTCGATCACACGCTGCAGCGCTTCTTGTGCGGTCATGGACATGGTTCGATTCCTATCGGAGGAAATTCTTCAACAAAGCGTGGCCATGTTCGGTCAGTATCGATTCCGGATGGAACTGCACGCCCTCGAGCGCGAACTGCCGGTGGCGTACCCCCATGATTTCGCCGTCTTCGCTCTCGGCCGTGACCTCGAGGCAGTCGGGCAGGCTGGCGCGTTCGATCACGAGCGAATGATAGCGGGTGGCCCGAAACGGTGACGGCAGGCCGGCGAACACGCCCTTCCCGCCATGGCGGATGTCCGAGGTCTTGCCGTGCATCACCCGGCCCGCATGCACGATGCGGCCGCCGCAGGCCTCGCCTATCGACTGGTGGCCCAGGCAGACGCCGAGGATGGGCAGCTTGCCCGCGAACGCGCGCACCAGCGGCACCGAGATGCCCGCTTCCTTGGGCGTGCACGGGCCCGGAGAAATGACGATGCGCGCGGGCGCAAGCGCGGCGATGCCGGCCAGATCGATGGCGTCGTTGCGCACGACTTTGACCGCTTCGCCCAATTCGCCGAAATACTGCACCAGGTTGTAGGTGAAGGAATCGTAATTGTCGATCATGAGCAGCATGATCAGCCCTCCAGCCGGGTGTCGAGGCCGGCAGCGGCCATTTCCGCCGCGCGCAGCACGGCGCGCGCCTTGTTCAGCGTTTCCAGCCATTCCGCGGCCGGATCGGAATCGGCGACGATGCCCGCGCCCGCCTGCATGTGCAGCACGCCATCCTTGATCAGCGCGGTGCGCAGCGCGATGGCGAGATCCATGTCGCCGTGAAAGCCGAGATAGCCGACCGCGCCGGCGTAGATGCCGCGTCTTGAGGGTTCGAGTTCATCGATGATTTCCATCGCCCGCACCTTGGGCGCGCCCGACACCGTACCCGCAGGAAAGCTCGCGCGCAGCACGGCCATCGCATCCAGCCCTTCGCGCAGTCTGCCTTCTACATTGGAGACGATATGCATCACATGGGAATAGCGCTCGATCACCATGTTCTCGGTGACGCGCACGCTGCCGGTCGCGGCGACGCGGCCGACGTCGTTGCGGCCCAGGTCCATGAGCATGACGTGCTCGGCGCGTTCCTTCGGATCGGCAAGCAGTTCAGCCGCGAGTGCCTCGTCCTGCTCCGCGGTCTTGCCACGCGGGCGCGTGCCGGCGATCGGCCGCAGCGTCACCTGCCCGCCTTCGAGGCGCACCAGGATTTCGGGCGAGGCGCCGACCACGTGGAAGTCCTCGAAATCGAAATAGAACATGTAGGGTGAGGGATTGAGCGTGCGCAATGCCCGGTACAGCGCCAGCGGCTCGGCCGTAAACGGTACCGACATGCGCTGCGACAGCACTACCTGCATCACGTCGCCGTCGTAGATATAGCGCTTGGCGCGCTCGACCGCCGCCTTGAATCCCGCCTCGCCAAAGGCCGATTGCGCCGGCTCCACGGGCTGCGGCGCCTCCGCCGGTATCTGCACCGGCGCGCGCAGCGCGGCGAGCAGCTCGCGCAGCCGCGCACGCGCCTTCTGATACGCACCCGGCACTTCCGGTTCGGCGTACACCACCAGCGTCAATTTGCCTGAGAGGTTGTCGACGATGGCGACTTCCTCCGACAGCATCAGCAATATGTCAGGCGTGCCCAGCGTATCCGGCGGTGCGGAGGCCGCGAGGCGCGGCTCGATGCAGCGCACCGTATCGTAGCCGAAACAGCCGACCAGTCCGCCGCAAAAGCGCGGCAGCCCGGGCAGCGGCGCCACTTTGAAGCGCTTGAGGTAGCCATTGATGAATTCGAGCGGATCGCCCGCATCGGAGCGCTCGGCCACGCGATTGCCCGACAGCACCAGCACCGTCCGGCCCTGCACGTTGATGCGCGTGGTCGAGGCGAGGCCGATGAAGGAATAGCGGCCGAAACGCTCTCCGCCTTGGACTGACTCAAGCAGATAGGAATAAGGCTTGTTGGCCAGCTTCAGATAGATGGACAGCGGGGTATCGAGATCGGCGAAGGTCTCGAGCACCACGGGGATGCGGTTGAAACCCTGCGCCGCGAGGCGCTTGAATTCGACTTCAGTCATGGCTACTCCAAAAAACAATCCGGAAAAACAACTACGGGTGGGCGCTGAATCGCATGCCGCTCGGCATGCCGCCCGTGCTCAGGCCTAGGACCGCCAGCAGCGCCAGCTTTCCCAGGCGAAACGCGCCCACTTTCCGGATGTTGCGAGTATCACGACTTTGCGCTTTGAAGTATGTTTGCGGCTTCCAGCAGAGACTTAACTATAGCATCACAGTCCAAATCGTGCACGTCTCCGCCCTCGTTGTAGCCGTAGGAGACGCACAGAACCGGGCAACCGGCGGCGCGCGCCGCCAACGCGTCGTTGACCGAATCGCCGATCAGCAGCACTTCAGCCGGGGCGAGCGCGAACTCGTCGCAGATGTGCGTCAGCTGCATCGGGTCGGGCTTTTTGCGCGCGAGCGTGTCGCCGCTCACCACCAGTTCGAAATAGGGCGCGAGGCCCTTTTGATCGAGCAGCGGCAGCGTGAAGCGCGCGGCCTTGTTGGTGACGCAGGCGAGACGCAGGCGCATACCCCGTAAGCGCTCCAGGCCCTCGAACACGCCGGGATAAACGGAACTGTGCCGGCCGGATTCCTCGAAATAGAACTGCTCGAACGAAGCCAGCGCCTCGTCCTGTAGCGCCGCGGCGCGCTGTGCGCCTGCGCTCGCCTGCAGGCAGCGCTGCACCAGCCTGGCAATACCCTTGCCGATGAAACTGCGGATTTCCGCCTGCGTGCGCGGAGGCAAGCGCAGCGCGGCAAGCATGCGGCCGGCCGCGGCAGCAAGGTCCGGAGCTGTGTCCAGCAGCGTGCCGTCGAGATCTACCATCACGGCTGCGATGCCGCGCGCAAACGACATGCCAGGCTCAGGCTGTCTGGATTGCCGCGCGCATTGCGGCAATGGTCGCCTTGTAGTCCTTGGCGCCGAAGATGGCGGAACCGGCGACGAAAGTGTCGGCGCCGGCGCGCGCGATCTCGGCGATATTGTCCGCTTTGACTCCGCCGTCGACCTCGAGCATGATCTCGCGCCCACTCCGGCCTATGCGGCGGCGGACTTCGGCCAGTTTGGCAAGCGCGTGCGGAATGAATTTCTGTCCGCCGAAACCGGGGTTGACCGACATGATCAGCACCAGATCCAGCCGGTACAGCACGTGATCGAGATAATCGAGCGGGGTGCCCGGATTGAACACCAGGCCGGCCTTGCAGCCCAGCTCCTGGATCAGGCCGATGGTGCGATCGATATGCTCGCTCGCCTCCGGGTGAAAGCTGATGATGTCGGCGCCGGCCCGGGCGAAATCGGGGACGATGCGGTCCACGGGCTTCACCATCAGGTGCACGTCTATGGGTGCCTTGGTCAGCGGCCGGATCGCCTCGCACACCAGCGGCCCTATCGTCAGGTTGGGCACGTAATGGTTGTCCATCACGTCGAAATGGATCATGTCTGCGCCGGCAGCGATCACGCCCTTCACCTCCTCGCCCAGTCTGGCGAAGTCCGCGGAAAGTATGCTCGGCGCGATGCGGTAATTGGGCATAGGGGTCATTCGATGTCCGTCGATGTCTGCGCGCATTTTACCCGCTCGCTCTGGCAGGCGCCAAAAAACGTGCGCCGCGCCCGGCAGGCGCCGCCGGCCCGGTGTAAAATGAATTCATGGAATCAGCGAAAAAATACGATGTCGGTGTCTCTGCCAAGACCCAGTACCTCGCCGACCAGTCGGACGAGGCGAAAGACCGCTTCGTATTCTCCTATACCGTGACCATCCACAACAGCGGCAACATGCCGGCGCAGCTAATCAGCCGCCACTGGATCATCACCGATTCGCACAATCAGGTGCAGGAAGTGCGCGGCCTGGGCGTAGTCGGAGCGCAGCCCCTGCTCAAGCCCGGCGAGAAGTTCGAGTACACCAGCGGCACCGCCCTGGCCACGCCGGTGGGCACCATGAGCGGCAGCTATCAGATGGTGGCCGAGGACGGCACCCAGTTCGACGCGCCGATACCGGAATTCACCTTGTCGGTGCCGCGCGTACTGCACTAGCGTTGGGGCAGAGGCGTTTCCGTTTTGCAGGGCGCGCGCCACGGCCGCCTTACTTGGTTTCGCCGTCGTCCTTTTTTTCCGACCGCGGCCAGGTCCACCAGACGATGAACAGGAGCAGCCCCAGGGCGACGCCTGCTTCGACTAAGAATATCCACATGCCTCGCTATACTCCTTGCACCTTGGCTCGCATCATAAACCAGTGGCGCTCACTCGTTGCGGCGGCACTGCTGACTTTGTTTGCAGGCTGCGCGCTGCAGCCGCAGGCTCCCCCCGCGGTGAACCAGCCCTGCCCCGCTGCCGCGCCCTGTCCGGTATGCCCGGTGTGCCCGACTGTCGCACCCGCACTGCCGAAAGCGAAAACGCTGGAAGCGGTGACCTGGGCAGATCTGCCCGGCTGGGCGGA
>JAKAIH010000193.1 GCA_021825225.1 Pseudomonadota bacterium | reverse complement strand
TCGGCGAGGAATCCGGCGCACTGGACGGCATGCTGTCCAAAGTCGCAGACTTTTTCGAAGCCGAAGTGGACGATGCGGTGGAAGCGCTTTCCAGCCTGATGGAACCTATCATCATGGTGGTGCTGGGTACGCTGATTGGCGGCATGGTGATCGCGATGTACCTGCCGATCTTCAAACTCGGTCAAGCAGTTTAGAGCGGAAGACGCAGGAGTGGCGAGACAGGCAGCAAAGCGTCCGGCCCGCGTGCCGTCCTCCCGCTTCCGTTTCCGTTTTCGGCCGGACCTATGCCGTCCCTAGGGTCGCTGGCCCACCCTGCCGTTTTTCCCTGGCTCTGCCTCGCGCTGGGCCTGTGCATCGGATCGTTTTTGAACGTGGTCATTTATCGCCTGCCGAAGATCATGCAGCGCGACTGGGAGCATCAGTGCGCCGAACTTCGCGGCGAGAAGCCGCCCGAGCATGAAGCGTTCAATCTGGCGCTGCCGCGCTCGCATTGCCCCGCCTGCGCGCAGCCGATCACGGCGCTGCAGAACATTCCGCTCGCGAGCTATCTCGCGCTCGGCGGCAAATGCGCGGCCTGCGGTGCGCGCATCAGCCCGCGCTATGCGCTGATCGAAGCCCTGGGCGGACTCGCGGGCGCCTACGCGGCCTGGCGTTTCGGCTTTGGCCTGGCCGCATTCGCGGCGATGCTGTTCCTGTGGTGCATGATCGCGCTCTCGTTCATCGACTTCGACACCCAGCTGCTGCCCGACTCGATCACACTGCCGCTGTTGTGGGCCGGCTTGCTGCTCAATCTCTCCGGCACCTTCGTCGACCTGGGTTCGGCGGTAATCGGCGCTGCCGCCGGTTATCTTTCGCTGTGGTGCGTGTATTGGGGATTCCGCTTCGCCACCGGCAAGGAAGGCATGGGTTTCGGCGACTTCAAGCTGCTTGCCGCGATTGGCGCCTGGCTCGGCTGGCAGATGCTGCCGCTGGTGGTGCTCGCCTCCTCTTTTGTCGGCGCCTTCGCCGGCATTTCACTCATGCTGTTCGCCCGTCACGGGCGCAATGTCCCGATACCGTTCGGACCCTACCTCGCGGTGGCAGGCGCGGTCGCGCTGTTCTGGGGCAAGTCCCTGACCTTCGCCTATCTCGGACTGTTCTAGCCCGATGCCCTACATAGTCGGCCTGACGGGCGGCATCGGCAGCGGCAAGAGCGCAGCGGCGCAGGTGTTCGAGGAACTGGGCGCGAGCGTAATCGATACTGACGCCATTGCGCACGCCTTGACCGCACCCGGCGGGGCGGCGATAGCGCCGATACGTGCCGCTTTCGGCGCGGACTACATCAACGCCGAAGGCGCG
Organism: Pseudomonadota bacterium; assembly: GCA_021825225.1. Lineage (GTDB taxonomy): Bacteria > Pseudomonadota > Gammaproteobacteria > Burkholderiales > SG8-39 > 2-12-FULL-64-23. The sequence goes on along the minus strand of JAKAIH010000193.1, from coordinate 4,508 downwards.
CTGGCGCGCGCGCGCATGCGCGAACTGGTGTTCTCCGACGGCGAAAAAAAGCGCCGGCTCGAAGCCATCCTGCACCCGATGATTCGCGAACGCTCGAACGAGCTGGTGCGCGCCGCGCGCAGCCGCTATGTGATACTCATGGTGCCGCTGCTGATCGAGTCGGACAATTACCGCGGGCGCTGCCAGCGTATCGTGGTGGTGGACTGCCCGGAGGAGTTGCAGATCGAGCGCGTGAGCGCGCGCAGCGGCATCAGCGCGGCGCAGGTGCGCGCGATCATGGCCTCCCAGGTTTCGCGCAGCGCACGCCTTGCCGCTGCCGACGATGTGATCGACAACAGCCGGGACCTTGTGCATTTGCGCCGCGAAGTCGAAGCACTGCACCGGCGTTACCTGCAGCTGGCCGCTGCAGGCGGATAAGATTGTAAATTACTGACGAATCGGTCAAAATCCTCAAACCTTCACCCTGGGCGGCTGGCGCGATAGTGATCACTTACGAATATCCCTTCAACGAGCGCATCCGCACGCTGCTGCGCTTGGAGGATCTGTTCGAGCGCGCACGCTTTTTTCTTGCCCGCCACGACGCGCTGGATCACCACGCCGCGCTGCTCACGCTGTTCGAGATTCTGGAGGTCGCAAGCCGCGCCGACCTGAAATCGGATTTGCTGCAGGAACTGGAACGGCAGAAACAGGTGCTGCTGTCGTTTCGCAACAACCCGGAAATCTCCGAGGAAGTGCTCAATCAAGTGATCGCCGAGATCGAGCAGGCAAGCTCGGCGCTTTTCAATATGACCGGCAAGATCGGCCAGTACCTGCGCGAGAACGAATGGCTGATGTCGATCAAGCAGCGCACCGGCATTCCCGGCGGCGTGTGCGAATTCGACCTGCCCTCCTATCACTACTGGCTGCATCGCGATTCCGGCTCGCGCGCCTTCGACCTGCACGGCTGGATCAACCCGCTGTATCCGCTGCGCGACGCTACGGCGATCGTGCTGCGCCTGCTGCGCGAGAGCGGCAAACCGAGCAAGATCGTCGCGCAGCAGGGTCTGTTTCAGCAGATGCTCGGCGGCAGGGTGGTGCAGATGGTGGGCATCCGGCTGCCGCAAAGTTCAGAATTCATTCCCGAGATCAGCGCCAACAAGTACGCGCTCAATATCCGCTTTACGATATTCGGCGACGACGTGCGCCCGCACACCAGCAGTTCGAACGTGGAATTCGAGCTGACGCTGTGCAACCTGTGAGCTAGCGCCCCTGCCCCCGCGTGCAGACGGTTCCAGTCCCGCTCTCCGGATGTCTGCCCGTGGTTGTCGCGCATGACGGCCGACGCGCAGCCGCACTGGACATCAAGCGCTCTGTCCGAGGACTTCGGATACCGGCCGGATGCGGATATCAGCGTCGGCAAGAGCGCTGCGCGTCGCCTGGATCAGCTCGAGGGCTCCCGGCGTATCGCTGTGGATGCACACTGAATCGAACTCGATCGCGAGATCCATCCCTTCCACGGTGCGTACCACGCCTTCAGCGCATGCCCGCACGATTTTCTGCGCCACTTGCCGCGGCTCCAGCCTGTTGACGCGCCGCGCAAACACGATCGACCCGGAATTGTCGTAATCGCGGTCGCCATAGAACTCCCTCGCTACGGGCAGCCCCAGTTCCTTCGCCACGCGGTAGGTAACCGATTGTTCCATGCAGAACAAATAAAGCAATGGGTCGATGGCCCGCAACGTGCCGACCAGCAGGCGCGACAGCGCCTCATCTACCGCTGCATGCATATACAGCGCGCCGTGAGGCTTGAAATGCTGCAATGGAACGCCGTGCAGGCGGGTGAACTCGCGCAGCGCCCCCAACTGATAGACCATGTCGTTCACCAATTCCTGCGGATTGCCGGAAATGGCCCGGCGGCCAAAACCGACCAGGTCGCGATAGCCCGGGTGGGCACCGATGCCGACACCGTGCTGCTTCGCCAGCTGAACCGTCCGGCTCATGATGTTGGGGTCACCCGCATGAAAGCCCGTGGCTATGTTCGCCGAGCTGATCAGGGGCATGATCGACTCGTCCACCCCATCGCCAAAGCTCCACGGACCGTAGCCTTCGCCCATGTCCGAGTTGAGGTCAATGCAATTCTTCCTCATCGATCGCACGCGCTCAGTCCTTCAGCGCATCGATCAAGTCCACATACTGCCGCATCGCGTCCTCCTTCGATGTGCCCGCGATCGCGGCCCACGCATCGTATTTGGCGCGTCCGATCAGGTCGCCAAGACCCGGGCGCGCGCCTTCTGCCTCGCCGCTCGTGCCTTGCTTGTACAACGCATAGAGTTTCAGCAGGGTGTTGTTGTCCGGACGCTCCTGGAGTTGTTTGGACTGCGCGACTGCGGCATCGAATTGCTTCTGTAGATCTGACATGGCGCCTCCTGTTGTTGCCGTTGGCAGAATAGCGCAAATAGCCGACACAGAAATCGGCAAAAGCACGGACCCGGGGAAGTCCGATTTGTCGCACGGACTCGGGACAATGGACAACAGCCGTGGCAGAATACGCGCCGCTGGGCAAACGCAAGCGGCCGATGCAAGCCATGATCCGCGAGCACCGCGCCAATGCTTGCGCAGCGCCGGCTTTACAACTTACCCGATGAGCTGTGACCCGCATGAACCGTACAGTGAGTTGCCCGCGCTGCGGCGCGCCAGTGCCCTGGGGAGCCGAATCGCCGTTTCGCCCATTTTGTTCCGAACGCTGCAAGATGATCGACCTGGGTGCATGGGCGAACGAGGAATATCGCGTCGCGGTCAAGGGCGAAGACGAGGACACAGACCCGGGGTCGGCGGAGTCGCAGCGCGACGCTCCTTAGAGAGCTCTACCAGCTGCCGCGCACCATCGCTATGCCCTGTGCGCCACGGCGCCAGGCGATTTCCAGGTCGCCGGGCTCCATCCCGCCCAGTGCGAACACCGGCACAGTCAAGCCCTGAACCAGCGCGCCAAAACCATCCCACCCCAGAATGCGCGCATCCGGATGCGTCGGCGTCGGCTGCACCGGACCAAGGACGACGAAATCGACACCGAGCCGAACCGCGCACGCGAGCTCCGCAGCATTGTGGCAGGACGCCGCGCACCAATCGAGCGCCGGCCGGCGCCCCAAGCTAAACAGCTGCACCGAACTCAAGTGCACGCCGTCGGCGCCCAAGCGCTGCGCCAATTCGATGTCGGAATTGATCAGCACGATCGCGCCTTGCGGCCGCGCCCTGGCGATTACCGCTTGCGCAAAATGCTCCAGCGCAGCGGCGCGCATCGATTTCTCGCGCACCTGGATCAGACGCAAGCCCTGCGCCAGTCGCTGGTCGAGCGCATCCAGTTGCTGCGCTTCGCCGATCTCGCCGGCGTGCGTAATCGCGTACTCGAACGGAAGCCGCAGCGCCCGCAGCACCGGCGCATTCGCCGGCAGCAATGGCGCCACCTCGAGCGCGGACAGGCGCTGCCACGCCAGTTGTTGCGCTTCCCTGCCGTGGGGTTCGCCCCGCCAGAGGCGCACGCGAAAAAAATTGAGCCGCACTGCGGCATGCGGATAGACGAAATTCCGTACGATCCAGGGATAGGCGCGCTCGACCTCGATGCCAAGCTCTTCGTGCAGTTCGCGTGAGAGCGCCGCGGCCAGCGGCTCCCCCGGCTCGACCTTGCCGCCGGGAAATTCCCAGTAGCCGGCGTACGCCTTGCCTGCCGGTCGCTGCGCCAGCAGAAAACTCCCGTCCGGCCGCTCGATGACCGCGGCGACGACTTCGACGGGAGGGGCAATTGAAGACTTGGACGCCATTTCAGAATTATCGAAATGGCCTGATTCAGGGGAGTATGAGGGGACGTGTCCCCTCATATCGTATTTGGTGCGTGCTCAACCGCGCTTGGTACGCGGCGTGCCGGCGGCGCGCAAGCGGCCCGACACATCGCGCGCGAACTGCCAGGCGACGCGGCCCGAACGCGAGCCGCGCGACAGTGCCCACTGCAGCGCCTCTTCGTGGGTCGCTGCTATTTCCCGCGGCGAGCAGCCGAGCTCGGCGAGCCAGTGGCTGACGATGGCCAGATAATCGTCCTGATCGAAAGGATAGAACGACACCCACAGGCCGAAGCGCTCCGACAGGGAGATTTTCTCCTCCGAAGTCTCGCCCGGATGGATCTCTTCGCCCACATGCTTGTACTCGAGGTTTTCCTGCATGTACTCCGGCATCAGATGGCGCCGGTTGGACGTGGCATAGATGAGCACGTTCTCGGAAGTCGCCGCGATCGAGCCGTCCAGCACTACCTTGAGCGCCTTGTAACCGGCCTCCGCCGCCTCGAACGACAGGTCATCGCAGAATATAATGAAGCGCTCGCCGCGCACCGAGATCTGGTCGACGATGTCGGGCAGGTCGATCAGATCGTGCTTGTCCACCTCGATCAGGCGCAGCCCCTGGCGGTGGAACTTGTTCAGAACGGCCTTGACCAGCGAAGACTTGCCGGTGCCGCGCGCGCCGGTCAGGAGCACGTTGTTGGC
>JAKAIH010000192.1 GCA_021825225.1 Pseudomonadota bacterium | reverse complement strand
ATCGCTGCTGATTCCGGCGATGATCGAGCGCGGCTATCCGCGCTCGTTCGCGCTCGGCGTGGTCGGCGCCTCGGGCACCATCGGCATCGTGATTCCGCCCAGCCTCGCGCTGCTGCTCTACGGCATCGTCGCCGAGCAGTCGGTGCCGCGGCTGTTCCTCGCCGGCGTGCTCCCCGGGCTGCTGCAGGCGGCGGTGTTTTTCCTGTGGGTGCTGTACTACGCGCGCAAGCACAATTTTCCGGTGGAGCCGAGCAAACCCATGCAGGAGCGCCTGCGCGTGTCCATGCATGCGCTGCCGGCGCTCGCGGTTCCGATTGTGGTGCTGGTCGGCATCTACGGCGGCTTCGTCACCGTGACCGAGGCCGCGGCCCTGTCCTCGGTGACGGCGCTGTTGGTGTCGCTGCTGTTCTATCGCGGCTTTCACTGGACCAAGACCCTGGACGTGATCGCCGACGGCCTGAGGAGCGCCGGCACCATCATGCTGATCGTGGCCACCGCGCTCGCGTTCGGCCACTGGATGACCGAATCGGGGATTCCCGCGAAGCTCGTGGAATTCATCGTGAACCATCACTTCGCGAAGTGGCAGTTCCTGCTCATGATCAACGTCCTGCTGCTGGTGCTGGGCTGCTTCCTCGAGGTGATCGCGACCCTGCTGCTGGTGCTGCCGATCCTGGCGCCGGTGCTCCAATCGATGGGCGTCGACCCGGTGCATTTCTCCATCATCTTCACCCACAACATGGAAATCGGCCTGGTGCATCCGCCCGTGGGGCTGAACCTCTACGTGCTCTCCACCATATCCACCGCGCCGATCGGCGAGGTGATCCGCGGCATCCTGCCGTTCCTGATCCTGCTGCTCGCGGTGCTCATGATCATCACCTATGTGCCGCAGCTGACCCTGTGGCTGCCGAACGCAGTATTCGGTTCCTAGGGCGCTGCGGCGCCATTCGATCGGGTCGGCGAATGAGCCCTTCGTGACTGCGCGAAATCCGATGTACAATGCCGCCGGCAGCATATAAAACAATCTAATTCGAGGGGGAGTAACGTGAAAAAATATCTGGTTGGTATCGGCATCGCGGCCGTCCTGGCGGCGACTTCGGCATTCGCGCAGCAGCCTATCGTCATCAAGTTCAGCCACGTCGTGACCAACGACACGCCCAAGGGCAAGGGGGCGCTGAAATTCAAGGAACTCGCGGAGAAATACACCAACGGCAAGGTCAAGGTCGAGGTTTACCCGAACTCGACGCTGTACAAGGACAAGGAAGAAATGGACGCGCTGCAGCTGGGCTCGGTGCAGATGCTCGCCCCCTCTACCGCGAAGTTCCGCCCGATCGGCGTGCCCGAATTCGAGGCGATGGACCTGCCCTATATCTTCCCGGACGAAGCCACCTACTACAAAGTGGTGAACGGGCCCGTGGGCAAGTCGCTGCTGAAGAAGCTCGAAGCCAAGGGCATCACCGGGCTCGCGTTCTGGGACAATGGTTTTCACATGGTCTCGGCCAACCGGCCGCTGCTCACGCCCGCCGACTTCCAGGGCCTGAAGATCCGCATCTCCGGCTCCAAAGTCGCGGACCAGTATTTCCGCGCGATGGGCGCGCTGCCGCAGATCATGGCCTTCTCCGAGGTCTACCAGGCGCTGCAGACCGGCGTCGTGGACGGCTGCGAGAACACCGCATCGAACTACTACACGCAGAAGTTCTACGAAGTGCAGAAAGACATCACCGTCTCCTACCACGCCCACCTGCAATACGCGGTGATCGTGAACAGCAAGTTCTGGAACGGCCTGCCGGCAGATATCCGCGGCCAGCTGGAAAAGGCGATGAAGGAGGCGACCGACTACACCAACTCGATCGCCAAGGAAGAGAACGAGGACGCCCTGGCCAAGATCAAGGCCTCCGGCAAGACCACGCTGCATTACCTGACCGCCGCGCAGAAGAAGGCGTGGATGGACAAGCTGCTGCCGATCCACAAAGCGGCTGAAGCCCGCGTCGGCAAGCAGATCATCGAAGAACTGCACGCGGCAGCCGGCTTCAAGAGCTAAACGCCAGTCTGGTTCGGGCCGCCGGCGGCGCAGCGCGCTCCCGGCGGCCTTTTCGTGTCGCACACCGTTCTTGTATCGCCCACCGATAGGGCAATCATGTTCAACAAATTCCTGAATCACATCGAGGAGTGGCTGATTGCCGCCCTCATTGCGACCGCCACCGGGGTGGTGTTCGTCGCGGTGCTGCATCGCTACGGCACCTCGCTCTCGATCGACACCGCCAAATGGGCCATTGCGCATGGCCTGCCCTGGGCTGCCGTGCCGCTGCGGGCAATTTACGACTGGCTGAGCTCGTTTGACCTGTCCTCGGCGCAGGAGCTTTGCATCTACATGTTCATCTGGATGGCCAAGTTCGGCGCCGCCTATGGCGTGCGCACCGGCATCCACGTCGGGGTGGATGTTTTCGTCGCGCGCATGGCTCCGGCGAAAGCAAAAAAAGTAATATTGTTCGGCCTCGGTCTGGGCGCACTGTTTACCGGAGTCATCGCCGGCTTTGGCGCGGATTTCGTCCACGGCGTGTACCAGGCTGGTACACGCTCCAGCGATCTTGAGGCTCCGATGTGGATCGTCTACCTGGCGATCCCCCTGGGGTCCTCGCTGATGTGCTTTCGTTTCCTGCAGGTCGCCTGGCACTTCCTGCGCAAGGGCGAGTTGCCGCATCACGACGTAGGGCACGTCGAGGGTGTCGACGGCGTCGCGGTGCCTGCACCGAGCACCCCCTCGTTCACCGGCGGCGCGCGCATGAGCGTATTCCTGATTCTGCTGCCGCTGGCGATTGCCGGTCTGGCCTTCGCCTCGAAACTGGGCCTGGTGCAGCTCAACGGCGGCTTGCGTACGAGCCTGGTGTTCGCGCTGCTGATCTCGCTCATGCTGACCAGCATGCCGATTTCGATCGCGCTCGGCCTTACCGTGCTCACCTTCATGTCCACGCTGACCGAAGTGCCGATCGCCTCGGTCGCGATGAAGCTGTTCACCGGCATCGAGAACTTCGAGATCATGGCGATTCCGTTCTTCATCCTCGCCGGCAACTTCCTCACCCACGGCGGCGTGGCGCGGCGCATGATCAAATTCGCCACTTCGCTGGTCGGGCACTGGCACGGCGGCCTCGGGCTTGCCGCGGTGCTCGCGTGCGCATTGTTTGCCGCAGTCTCGGGCTCATCGCCCGCTACTGTCGTCGCGATCGGCTCGGTGGTGATGCCGGCGATGGTGGCACAGGGCTTCCCGGCCCGCTTCGGCGCCGGGGTCGTGACCACTTCGGGCGCGCTGGGCATCCTGATCCCGCCTTCGATCGCGATGGTGCTGTACGCCGTGTCGACCAATTCCTCGGTGGGCAAGCTGTTCATCGCCGGCATCGTGCCGGGGATCATTCTCGCCACCATGCTCGGACTCACCACCTGGTACCGCGCCAGGAAATTCGGCTACCCGCGCATGCCGCGGTCAACCGGGACGGAGAGGCTGAAGGCGTTCCGCGAATCGGCCTGGGGCCTGCTGCTGATCGTGATCGTGATCGGCGGCATCTACACCGGCATCTTCACGCCCACCGAGGCCGCCGCGATGAGCGCCGTATATGCGTTTTTCATCGCCGTGTTCGTGTACAAGGACATGCGCCTGAAGGACGTGCCGCGGGTGCTGCTGTCCTCGGCGAACATGAGCGCGATGCTGCTTTACATCATCACCAACGCGGTGCTGTTCTCCTTCGTGATGGCCAACGAGAATATTCCGCAGGCAATGGCCGACTGGATGGTCGCGCGCGGTTTCGGCTGGGTCGCATTCCTGCTCATCGTCAACGTGCTGCTGCTGGTGGCGGGCAACGTGATGGAGCCGTCCTCGATCATTCTCATCATGGCGCCGATCCTGTTTCCGGTGGCGATGAAGCTCGGCATCGACCCGATCCATTTCGGCATCCTGATCACGGTCAATATGGAAGTCGGCATGTGCCATCCGCCGGTGGGGCTCAACCTGTACGTCGCATCGGGCATCGCGCGAATGGGTATCACCGAGCTCACGGTCGCAGTCTGGCCATGGCTGCTGACGATGCTGGTGTTCCTCGGCATCGTGACCTACGTTCCGGCGCTGTCGCTGTTCCTGCCGCGATTGCTGGGGATGTAAGTGCGGGCGGCGGGCCGGGCCCGCCGCGCTTGCCAGCCCGCGGGAATCGCGCGACAGTAGCGCGTACGGCTGGTCGCCGGATATGCAATCGAGATCGTCACCCATGCCGCAGCGTGCCTTGCGCGAACTGATAGCACTGGCCGGATTGGCCGAGCCGGAATCCGGACAGATCCGGATCGCCGGGGACGATCCGGTTTTTCCGACGCCCTACCGGATCGCCGCGTCCGGCGCTGCCGCCGTGGCCGCGGTGGCCTATGCGGCGGCGGAACTGTGGCGTCTGCGCAGCGGGCGCAGGCAGAGCATCAGCGTCGACGCCCGCGCTGCCGCGGCCTCGCTGCGCAGCAACCGCTATTTGCAGATCGACGGCAAGAAGCCGGATGGGCCGTTCGATCCCATGAGCGGTTTTTACCCGGTGCGCGATGGCCGCTGGGTCAGCATTCACTGCAATTTCCCCCATCACCGCGACGCCGCGCTCAAGGTGTTGGGTGCGCCGCAGGAGCGCGCAGCGGCGATGCGTGCGAGCGCGGCCTGGGACGGGTTGGAGCTGGAAAATGCGATCCATGCCGCCGGCGGCTGCGCCGGGCTCGCGCGCAGCGCGCGCGAATGGGCGCTGCATCCGCATGCGGCCGCGGTGGCGACGCAGCCTCTGCTCGAAATTCTGCGCATCGGCGACGCGCCGCCCGAGGCCCTGCCGCCGGGTGCGCGGCCGCTGGCAGGCGTGCGCGTGCTCGATCTCACGCGCGTGCTTGCCGGTCCGACCTGTGCGCGCACCCTCGCCGAGCACGGGGCGCAGGTGCTCAAGATCAACGGGCCGCACCTGCCGGATTCCGGCGCTTACGAACTCGATACCGGCATCGGCAAACGCGCGGCCTACCTCGACCTGCGCGATGCGCGCGATGCTGCGACCTTGCGCGGGCTGGCGGCTTCGGCCGATGTATTTTCGCAGTCCTACCGGCCGGGCGCGTTGGCCGGACGCGGCTTCGCACCCGAAGACCTCGCGCGCCTGCGTCCGGGCATCGTCTGCGTGAGTCTGTCGGCCTGGGGCGGCAGCGGACCCTGGCGCGAGCGGCGCGGCTTCGACACCATTGTGCAGACGGTCAGCGGCATGGCGCTGGCGTCGGGCGACGGTGCGAAGCCGAAGTACCTGCCGGTGTCGGCGATCGACTATGTCAGCGGCTACCTGATGGCGCTGGGGACCATGGCTGCACTCGCGCGCCGCGCCGCGGAAGGCGGAAGCTGGCTGGTGCGCGTCGCACTGGCGCGGACCGGGCGCTGGATCACGGACCGGGGCGAGGTCGAGTCGGCCGCGCTGCGCGGCCTGGCGGAAGAACTGGGGCCGGAGGAGATAGCGCGGCTGACCATGGAAACTGCCTCGCCGCTGGGACGCATCCGCCACCTGCGGCCGGTGGCCCTGTTGTCGGAAACGCCTGCGCACTGGACGCAGCCGCCGGTGCCGCTGGGCCACGACCGGCCGGTCTGGGAAGGCGCGAAAACCAATTCCGGGTGAATCGGCGGCAGGCGGACCGTGCCAGCTGTGCAGCGCACCCGATCCGGCATCACTGCAAGAAGCGCAAGCCGGCAGGCACGCGACAAGCGGATTGATTTCTGCATCGCTTGAAAGTACAGTACCGCGCGACGCCCATCATTCCCGGACAATGGCTGACTCGCCCTTGATGCAATTTGCCGTTACGGTGCTGGAGCCGCCGGGGTATCC
>JAKAIH010000191.1 GCA_021825225.1 Pseudomonadota bacterium | reverse complement strand
ATACGACCTCGGGCTGTATTTCAATCGCGCGCTGGTGCTCTCTGCCTGGCTCGGCAACGCCAGCGCGCACCGCAGCCGCTACGCCACTTTGGTTCAAGGGACATGAAGTACGGCGTCGAACAAGAGCAGGACTGGAACGCGCTCGCGGACGAGGCGTTTCGCGCGCTGGTGCGCGCCGAGGTCGAAGCCCACCATCCGGCCGGGCTGCGCTATCCGCCGCGCCGCCTGCGCTGGGCCGAGAACAAATCCTGGTACCTGCGCATGGCGGCCAAGGGCTGGATCGCGCCGGGCTGGCCGCGCGAATTCGGCGGCATGGGGCTTGCGCCGACGAAGCTGCTGATCTTCCTCGAGGAGATGGAACGCTGGGGCATCGCGCGCTTCCAGGACCACGGCATACTCATGGTCGGGCCGATACTGATGCGCTTCGGCACCGAGGCGCAGCGCCGCCGTTACCTGCCGCCCATCCTCGCCTGCGAGGAGATCTGGTGCCAGGGCTATTCGGAGCCCAACGCGGGCTCCGATCTTGCCAACCTGCGCACCGAGGCGCGGCTCGAAGGCGACGCATTCGTCATCAACGGCCAGAAGACCTGGACCACGCTGGCGCACGACGCCACCCACATTTTCGTGCTCGCGCGCACCGACAAGGCGGCGAAGAAGCAGGCGGGCATCAGCTTCCTGCTGCTCGCGCTCGACACCCCCGGGGTGACCGTGCGCCCGATCCGCGACCTCGCCGGGCACGATGAATTCTGCGAAGTGTTCTTCGACAATGTGCGCACGCCGGCCTCCAACCTCGTAGGCGAACTGAACCAGGGCTGGACCGTGGCCAAGTCGCTGCTCGGCTTCGAGCGCATCCACATCGGCAGCCCCAAGCTGCCCGAATACGGCCTGCAGGTGCTGCTGTCGGTGGCGCGCGCGCGCGGCGTGCACGAGGATCCGCTGTTCCGCGAGCGCCTGGCGCAGCTGCAGCTCGACGTGGCCCATCTCGGCGACATCTACGGCCACTTCACCGCCATCGTCGGCCGCGGTGAGGCGCTCGGTCCCGAGGTATCGCTGCTGAAAATCTGGGCGACCGAAACCTTCCAGCGCATCGCCGACCTGATCGTCGAAACCGCCGGCGACTGCGGCGGCATGGCGGGCAAGGTAGCCATGGCGGACGGGCGCATCGAGGTGCTGGCGCCGTTCTACAAGGCGAGGCCCACCAGCATCTACGGCGGCAGCAACGAAATCCAGCGCAACATTCTCGCGCGGCAGGTGCTGAACCTGCCGGGCTGAGGTCCTGCGCGCCGGCCCCCATTTTTCAACGCCAACGCATCAAGGAAACACCATGCCCCGCCCGTTATCGCATATCCGTGTGCTCGACCTGTCCCGCATTCTCGCCGGACCCTGGGCATCGCAGAACCTCGCCGACCTGGGCGCCGAAGTGATCAAGATCGAGCGTCCCGGAGCCGGCGACGACACGCGCGGCTGGGGTCCGCCCTGGTTCAAGGACAGCGCAGGCAAGGACACGCGCGATTCGTCCTATTTCCTCTCGTGCAACCGCGGCAAGAAATCCATCACCCTGGATATCTCCAAGCCGGAAGGGCAGGACATCGTGCGCGAGCTGGCGGCAAAGTGCGACGTGCTGATCGAGAACTACAAGGTCGGCACGCTGGCGCGCTACGGCCTCGGTTACGAGGATCTGCGCAAAATCAATCCGCGCCTGATCTATTGCTCGGTCACCGGATTCGGGCAGTCGGGTCCTTACGCGCCGCGCCCCGGCTACGATTTCGTGTTCCAGGGCATGGGCGGCCTGATGAGCATCACCGGCGAGCGCGACGACCTGCCCGGCGGCGGGCCGATGAAAGTGGGCATCGCCATCACCGACATCCTCACCGGCATGTACGCCAGCCTTGCGATCACCGCCGCCATCGCGCATTGCGAGCGCGGCGGCGGCGGCCAGTACATCGACATGGCGCTGCTCGACTGCATGGTCGCATTCAATGCCAACCAGATCAGCGGCTACCTGGTCTCGGGTAACCTGCCCAAGCGCTACGGCAACGCCCATCCCAACGTCGTGCCCTACCAGGTGTTCGCGTGCAAGGACGGCCATATCATCCTCGCGATCGGCAACGACAGCCAGTTCGCGAGCTTTTGCCAGGTAGCCGGCCGGCCGGAGCTCGCCGACGACGAGCGCTTCCGCCTGATGTCCGGGCGCATCGTCAACCGCGACGCGCTGATCCCTCTCGTCGCCGACATCATGCAGCGGCGCGGCATGCAAGATTGGATAACGGTGCTCGAAGCCGCCAACGTCCCCTGCGGCCCGATCAACAACATGCGCCAGGTGTTCGAGGACCCGCAGGTGCAGCATCGCGGGCTCAAGGTCGAAATTCCCACGTCCAGCGGCGTGCCCTGCCCCACGGTCGCGAGCCCGATGCGCTTTTCCGAGACGCCGGTGGAATACACCGTGCCGCCGCCCGCGCTGGGGCAGCACACGCGGGATGTCTTGCAGGACCTGCTCGGCATGGAACCGAAGCAGGTCGATGCCCTTGCCGCGAAAGGCATCGTCTAAATCGTGGACCAGACGGATGCGCTTCCCTACGCCGGCCTGAAGGTCCTCGACCTGAGCCAGGGCATCGCCGGTCCCTATTGCGCCGCGCTGCTCGGACAGCAAGGCGCGACAGTAATCAAGGTCGAACCGCCGGCGGGCGACTGGATACGGCTGCTGGGCGGCGCCAAGGAGGGCATGAGCGCGCTCGCCGTCGTCAACAACCTCGGCAAGCGCTCGATCTGCATCGACGCCACTCAGGCAGAAGGACGCGCGCTGATCCTCAAAATGGCGCAATCCGCCGATGTGCTGGTGGAGAATTTCCGCCCCGGCGTGATGGCGAAGCTAGGACTGGAATATGCGACGCTCGCCGCGGACAATCCGCGCCTGATCTATGTGTCGATCACGGGCTTCGGCGACTCCGGCCCGGACGCGCACAAGCCCGCCACCGATTCGGTGCTGCAGGCCAAGACCGGCATGGCCGTGGCGAACAAGGACGGCGCCGGCCGTCCGCGGCGCATCGGCCTCATGGTTCCCGACACCGCCACCGCGCTGTATGCGGCGCAGTGCGTGGGCGCGGCGCTGTATGCGCGCGACGCGCAGGCGCAACGCGGCGGCCGCGGCAGGCACCTGCGCCTGTCGCTGGCCGAGTGCTGCGCCGCTTTCCAGGCCGGGCCCATCCTGGACGACTTCCTGTTCGGCGGCGAGTACAAGCCGCCGATCACCGTGCCGGCGGGCGTATTCGCGACCCGCGACGGCCATGTGGTGCTGGCGACGCTGCGCGATGCAATGTGGCAGGGCTTGTGCCGCGCGCTCGCGCGCGAGGACTGGCTCGCCGAGCCGCGCTATGCCAGCGCGGTGCTGCGCGGACGCGCAGCCGAGGAAATCAACCGCGAAGTGGCGGCCATCGTCGCCGGCCGCGATACGCAGGAATGGGCCCTGCTGTTCGAGCAGCACGATGTGCTGTTCGCGCCGGTGCAGGACTACGCCGCATTGCGCAACGACCCGCAGATACGCCACATGGCTTACTTCGGCGAGACGGAGCAAGCGCCTTACGGCAAGCTGCCCATGCCGCACGCTCCCGGCGGCGCGCGCAACGGCCTATTGCCCGCGGCGCCGCGCGCCGGCGAGCATACGCGCGAAATACTCGGCGAATTCGGCTACGGCGCCGGGGACATCGAAGCCATGGAGCGCTCCGGCTTCGTCATTCAGTCTGGCGCCGGGCACTGAGGCTGCGCGCCCACAAGCGCTGCGCGCAAGCCCGCCCTGCCGTTACGCGCTAGCTGCGCTCAGCGCCCCTTCCACTGCGGCTTGCGCTTGTCGACGAAGGCATCGATGCCTTCGCGCGCGTCTTCCGTAATCATGTTGCAGGCCATCACCTCGCTCGCCAGATCGTAGGCCTGCTCCAGGCCCAGCTCCAGCTGGCGGTAGAACGCCTGCTTGCCGAGCTTGATCGCGACCGGCGTCTTGGCCAGTATCGAATCGCTGAGCTTCTTGATTTCGGCGTCGAGCTGCTCGATCGGCACCACGCGGTTGACCAGGCCGCGCGCGAGCGCCGTCTGCGCATCGATGAACTCGCCGGTGAGCAGCATTTCCAGCGCCTGCTTGCGCCCGAGGTTGCGCGCGAGCCCCACCGAGGGCGTCGAGCAGAACAGGCCCAGGTTCACCCCCGACACCGCGAAGCGCGCATTGCCGGACGCGACCGCGAGATCGCACATCGACACCAGCTGGCAGCCGGCCGCGGTGGCGATGCCGTGCACGCGCGCGATTACCGGCTGCGGCATGCGCACCAGCGTGAGCATGAGCTTGCTGCACTGGCGGAACAGCTGCTTCTGGAACGCCTTCGACGCGTCGGAGCGCATTTCCTTGAGGTCGTGCCCGGCGCAGAAGGCCTTGCCGGCTCCGGCCATGATCACCACGCGCACGCGCTCATCGGCGGCGATGCGATCGAGTTCGGCCTGCAGCTCGCTCATCAGCGCCTGCGACAGGGAATTGAATTGCGCCGGCCGGTTGAGCGTCAGCGTGACCACGCCGCCATCGTCCTGGCGCAACAAAAGAGGCTCTGCCGCCACTGCCTGGGTATTTGCATTCATGATTTCAGCTCCTGTGTTTCGCTCCACCCTCACCCCTAGCCCCTCTCCCCGGAGGGCGAGGGGAACGTCGTGAGCCGTCTCGGCGACGGCTCCTATTCGATCGCCTGCGCCGACTTCGCCTGCTGGCGCAGCACGTACTTCTGGATCTTGCCGGTCGAGGTCTTGGGCAACTCGCCGAACACCACCGCCCGCGGCAGCTTGAAGCGCGCCAGGTGCCCGCGGCAATGCTCGATGATTTCCTCGGCCGTCGCCTGCGCGCCGGGCTTGAGTTCGACGAAGACGCAGGGCGTCTCGCCCCATTTCGGATCGGGCCGCGCCACCGCCGCCGCGGCGAGCACCGCCGGATGGCGGTACAGCGCCTCCTCGATCTCGAGCGAGGAAATATTCTCGCCGCCGGAGATGATGATGTCCTTCGAGCGGTCCTTGATTTTGACGTAGCCGTCGGGCTGCATCACCGCGAGGTCGCCCGAATGGAACCAGCCGCCGGCGAAGGCCTCCGCCGTGGCCTTGGCGTTCTTCAGATAGCCTTTCATGGTGATATTGCCGCGGAACATGATCTCGCCCATGGTTTCACCGTCGGCCGGCACCGGCTGCATGGTCTCGGCATCCATCACCGCGAGCCCCTCCTCCATCAGGTAGCGCACGCCCTGGCGGCCGTTGCGCTCGGCGCGCTTGCCGATGTCCAGGTCGGCCCACTCCTCGTGCTTGGCGCACACCGTCGCCGGCCCATAGACTTCGGTCAGGCCGTAGACGTGGGTCAGGTCGAAGCCTATTTTCTCCATGCCCTCGATCATCGCCGCCGGCGGCGCCGCGCCCGCCACCATGGCCGACACCTTGTGCGCGATGCCCGCGCGCAGGCCTGGATCGGCGTTGATCAGCCCGGTATGCACGATCGGCGCGCCGCAGTAATGCGTCACGCCCTGCTCCTTGATCAGCCTGAAGATCTGCACCGGATCGACTTTGCGCAAACAGACGTTGACGCCGGCATTGGCGGCCATGGTCCAGGGAAAGCACCAGCCGTTGCAGTGGAACATCGGCAGCGTCCACAGATAGACCGCATGCTGCGGCATGCCCCAGGTGACGATGTTGCACACCGCGTTCAGGTAGGCGCCGCGATGGTGGTACACCACCCCCTTGGGGTTGCCGGTGGTGCCCGAGGTGTAATTGAGCGAAATTGCATTCCATTCGTCCGCGGGCGGCTCCCAGGCATAGTTCGGATCGCCCTCGGCAAGCAGCGCCTCGTAGTCTTTCTCGCCGATGCGCTCGCCCGG
>JAKAIH010000190.1 GCA_021825225.1 Pseudomonadota bacterium | reverse complement strand
TCTTCGGCTTCCTGCGCACCGCCGGACCCAGCATGAGCCCGTTCAACGCCTGGGTGTTCCTGAAGGGACTGGAGACGCTGCGCCTGCGCATGCGCGCGCACTGCGAGCACGCGCAGCGCGTGGCCGAGTGGCTGGCAGCGCATCCGCGCGTGGCGCGCGTGTACTACCCAGGACTGCCCGCGCACCCGCAGCACGCGCTGGCGCGCGCGCAGCAGGACGGCTTCGGCGGCATCGTCGCCTTCGAGGTGCAGGGCGGCCAGCCCGAGGCCTGGCGCGTGGTGGACGCCACGCGGCTGCTCTCGATCACCGGCAACCTGGGCGACGCCAAGAGCACCATCACCCACCCCGCCACCACCACCCACGCGCGGCTCAGCCCCGCGCAACGCGCGCAGGCCGGCATCCGCGACAGCCTGCTGCGCGTGTCGGTGGGACTGGAGTCGCCCGAGGACATCGTCGCCGACCTGGCACGCGGACTAGGCTGAGGCCAAGCGCGGGCGGGGACACCCGCGCGCAAGCCGGTGCGGAACGCGATGCCCGCGGCGAACCGAGCCAGTGCAGTCTCGACGGCGGGCGCGGTGGTCATCCCGCCGATGCGCTGTGCCGCACCATCGAGCGGGCCGCGCGCGGCGCGTTCGGACCGGGCGCCGCGAACGGCCCGCTATTCGACGGCCTCCGTACGGCGGCAACGGGTGATTCGATTCCTTCCGCTCCACCGTCGCCGAGCGCTTCGCAGTAAGCTTTCCTTGTTTCCTTACCTGGTGAGAGCACGCCATGCTCGCCAAAAAGACGGTCAAGAACCAGATCACGCTGCCCAAGGCGGTCGTCGGCCGCTTTGCGGGCGTGGATTATTTCGAGGTCTCCACCGATGGCACCGCCATCGTGCTCAAGCCGCTGCGGCGCAGCCGCGCCGACGAAGTGCGCGCCAAGCTGTCCAGGCTGGGCGTGCGCGCGGCCGATGTGCCCGCCGCGGTGAAGTGGGCGCGCAAGGCGCGCTGACGTGCGCGTGGTGTTCGACACCGGCACAGTGGTCTCGGCGCTGCTGTTCACGCACGGACAACTGGCGTGGCTGCGCGCGCATTGGGCGAGCGGTGCCTGCACGCCGCTGCTGAGTGCGGCCACGGCCGCGGAACTGACCCGCGTGCTGGCTTACCCCAAGTTCGAGCTGAGCGCGGACGAACAGCACGAGTTGCTGGGCGACTACCTGCCCTATGCCGAAGTCGTGGCCCGCCCGCGGCGCTGCCCGATCCGCTGCCGTGACCCGGCCGACCAGCCCTTCCTGGACCTGGCGCATGGCGGCGGCGCGACGGTGCTGGTCAGCGGCGATGCCGACCTGCTGAGTCTGGCCGGACAAACGGCTTTCGACATCGAATCACCCGCTGCCTATCGGCAGCGCGTGCAAGGGCGCTGAGGGAGTCAGGGGAGTCCTGCTCACTCTGGCCGGGAGCGGCGCCGAGCGGCATCGGCCGTAGCAGGTCGGATCGTACGAGGCGTTACGCAGCCTCGGCGCAGCCGCCCGGCTTGTGGACCCGCTGCGTGGAAGCCGGATGAGTGGCGAGCCTGGCAAGCGAACGCGTGGGCCGCACGACGAGCTCGCCGCCACAATTCGGGCATGTGCCGCCCAGCACGGTCGTGGCGCAGTCCGCGCAGAACGTGCATTCGAACGAGCAGATGCGGGCACCGGCCGCGTGCGCCGGAAGGTCTTTGTCGCAGCACTCGCAGTTCGGCTTCATTTGCAGCATGGGAGTCTCCAAAACCGGGGTCAGGGCGGAAAAGTGCAATCTGACCCCTGTTTTCTCATTACTCCAGCGCCTGGCGGAATGGTGCATTTCTGGCAAGGAGCGATTACTTTCATGGCACCTAACGTTCGCTATAACCGGCGTGCAAAAGCAGAGCGAAGCGGTGCTTTTGCACGTTCGAGTTGATGGCATTGTTAGCGGTCACGCTCTAACTCTCAATATGCTTTGATCATCTGTCGGTAGATTGCGAGAGCAATTCCTAGTGTTGACACACCCACAACTATGCCAATTCCGAGTGCCGCTCCCCATGATGTCCCAACGAGCAACGAAATCAAGAGCGCAGCTACGGCCAGTATGGCAGCAGTTGGTTTGGCCCGATCAAGCAGACGATAGGGAGCACCAGACACCTTCCGTGCGTTACGAAATTGATCAAGAACAGCAGCAAGCGAACCATCCCCTTCAGTTGCTTTATACCCAACAGCTATTACCAGTGTGTCGCTACCTTCTGGATTGCGCGAAATCTGATTGAGATGTGCGATTCGTCCTTGTGCTTTTTTGAAGCTCATACCATCTGCAACGAGCATCGAAAGCAGACAGATGAAGGCTCGATCACGTGGGCTAGTGGGTAAATCGAACTGTTCGCCAAATCGCCACATCACACCAGCGAGATAGAGTTGAGTGGTCATTTCCTTGAAGCTCGGCATGAAGTCGTAGCCCCCAGCCGCAACTTTTGGAAGCTGAGTTGCCAACATTTGACGAGCATGCGCAACACATGCGTCCAAGACGGCCGCCGCAAGTTCGGTATCACTGCCCTTCATCAAAGCTCCTCCGCTGTCTGTGACCGCAACGGTTGAGGTACCGCGCTGGAGCGCAGTGGAGGGGACCCACCAGTGTAGCTGGTGGGCGTCCGGTTGACTGATGGGTCAGGCGTCTGTCTCATTGGGAATTGTTGGATCCCTATTCTCTGTGAGCACCTTGCCCAGCACAACGTCGGAGCCAAACACCATATGTGCAGACTGCCACAGCTTCACGATTACATCTTCAGTCAAAAATGACCGACGCGCAGGGTCGTGAATGAGTTCATGCCGGAGATCGAAGGTTGCTTTTAGGCCAGATAGGTCGTCGTTACTCCACGTTGCGATATTGTCAGGACTTTCCTTCACTCGGGCTTGTAAGCTCAAAACTGATGACCATAATCCTTTGTCTACAAATTTTGAAAATACCTTTTCGATTCTGTCCACGTTTTGGAACGACTGTGCAGCTATAACGAGTTCCAGCGGATGAATTTGATGACGATAGACTGACACCAATTCCGCGATATCGTACTTTTCAGGATGTAGCAACTTTAACTTGGGCTCAAAAAAAGAGGGCGAACAATAACGAAAGATGAAATCGAACATGTCACGGTAGTAAACCTCAATTGCAGTTACCTCGGAAATCACCACTGAGCGCTCGAGGAGGGGCATGAACTCAGGCGCAATATTGCCTTCTAGTATGGCTTCGCCAGCGCGCGTGCACTGACTAAATATTTCGAAAAAGTTCTTGAATGGTCGCGCTAATCGCGTTTTGCGATTCTTCCGCGCTTGAAGAATTTGTTTGTAATCCATCTATATGCCGAGCATGTAATTTGGCGCCCAACGTCCGCAATGAGCGGCTGGCCTTGAGCGCAGCGGAAGGCTAGTCCGACTCGATTGCGTCGTTATGTAATCCACATCACAGCGCACTTTCATCAATTCCAGCGACCTTCATAAGGTGTCTCAACAAACCGATTTTGAGCGGACCATTTCCATGTATCGGCACCGAGATTCGAGCAGGATGGCCCGCTTTGACGTAGATGTGATGACTTCCCTTCGTTCTTCCCAATTCCCAGCCCTTCTTCTCGAGCAGTTTTGCGAAGTCCTTCCCTGAGATGGCTTTCACACCGCGATCTCCAGGATTCTATCTTTTCCTGTTACCTTGACATCTTTTATGTCCACGGACAAACAACCTTCGACGGCCTCGTAGATGTTTCCGAGCAATTCGTCGAACGTCTCGCCCTGAGTGGCACAGCCTGGGATGGAGGGTACTTCAGCCCAATAGCCTCCTTCTTCCGCTTCATGAACAATTACTTTGAGTTTCACAGAATCACCTCATTCGTGTTTTCAAGAGCACATAACAAGAAATAAATCCCGAAACCGTGGAATCAACGCCAGATGTTCAGCTTCGCCGCCCGTGCCACCCCCCAGGAACGCCTGATCGATCCAGCGACCGGGCAGCGACCGCGAAGCCGTGGCGCCCTCGTGGCGCCCCACCGTGTATCGCGCAAAACGCGGCGCTGTGGTTTATACGCCCGAATCCGCAGGGATCAAAGCGGGCGCCCGCACCGCCAACAGCACCGCGCGCGCCACGCGGTCGATCTACTTCTGCATCGCGCATGCCCTCGCCGGTGGCACCATCGCCGCGGGATCACCGCCGGAGAGGACCATGCCGCACGTGCTCAAGCGCAAGGAATACGAGCGCCGGATCGACGCACTGCACCTGGAGCTGATCGAGTTGCAGCGCTGGGTGGCGCTGCGCGGCCGGCGCCTGTGCGTGCTGTTCGAGGGCCGCGACGCGGCCGGCAAGGGCGGCACCATCAAGGCCATCACCGAGAAACTCGAAACGCGCCACTACCGCATCGTGGCGCTGCCCAGGCCCGGCGAGGCCGAGCGCGGGCAGTGGTATTTCCAGCGCTACGCGGCGCACCTGCCGCGCGCGGGCGAGATCGTGCTGTTCGACCGCAGTTGGTACAACCGCGCGGTGGTCGAGCCGGCCCTGGGTTTCTGCACGCGGGCGCAGTACCGGCGCTTCCTGGACGACTGCCCGGTGTTCGAGGAACTGCTGGTGCGCGACGGGATCATCCTGCTGAAGTACTGGCTGGCGGTGGACCAGGCCGAGCAGGAGCGGCGCTTCCGCGCGCGCGCCGACGATCCGGTCAAACGCTGGAAGCTGTCGCCGGTGGACCTCGCCAGCCGGCGCAAGTACGCCGAGTTCGGACGCCTGCGCGACGCCATGCTGGCGCGCACGCACCGCCCGGGCGCGCCGTGGTTCGTGGTGGACTACAACGACCAGCGCCAGGGTCGGCTGACGCTGATCCGCCATCTGCTGGACCAACTGCCCGACCGCCGCATGCCGGCGCCGCGCGTGCGGCTGCCGGCGCTGCGCCACGCGCCGCTGCGCGAGCGGCTGGCCGATCCGTCGCTGCTGCTGCCCGCCTGGCCGCCAGATTGATCGCCTGACTGCGCGCCCTCGGACCGCGTATCGGCGGGCGTCGCGTGTACCGGATGCGCCGGCGCGTTTTTTGAAGTCATCCCCGCGAACGCGGGAATCCGGTCCGGCGCAATACCGAAGAGCGCTGGATCCCGGCTCAGCGCTGCGCGCCGTCCGGGATGACATCAGTGAGGATGTTGCGCGCCGTCCGGAATGACATCGAGAGAGAACGGGCCCGCCCGGGGACGTCAATGGAGAAGGGGGCGCTGGGAGGACACTCAAGGGGCAAAAGTGCGCCGCATTCTTTTGCTGTCATCCCCGCGGAGGCGGGGATCCAGTGGCATTTGCGGGGCGCCCGTCTGGATCCCGGCTCGGCGCTGCGCGCCGTCCGGGATGACGTCAAGAGAGGGGCGTACCGGCGGGGATGACGTTTTGTTTTTGATGTCATCCCGGGGCCGCCGCAGGCGGAACCCGGGATCCAGTGGCTTGGCTGCGACGGCTTGGCTCGCAGGCAGTTCGAATGGGCGGCGCACGCATTGGCGTGATGCCCGTCTGGATCCCGGCTCGGCGCTGCGCACCGTCCGGGATGACGTACCGGCTCGGCGCTGCGCACCGTCATGGATGCCGCCGAAACACCGTACGCGGCATGCAGTCTTCCGCTCAGCGCACCGCGAAGCCCACGCCGGGCGCCTCGCCTGCGGCAGCGGGAAGCTCATGCAGCGCATCGACGCGCGCGGCGGGCGGGCCGTGCCGCAGCCAGTGCGCGAGCTGGTCGAGCGCGTCGTCAGCGCCCTGCGCGCAGACCTCGACGCGGCCATCGGGCAGGTTCATCGCGTAGCCGGACAGCCCCAGCGCCAGCGCCCGGCCCTGTGTGTGGGCGCGGAAGGCAACGCCCTGCACGCGGCCGCTGATCAGCCAGCGCCG
>JAKAIH010000189.1 GCA_021825225.1 Pseudomonadota bacterium | reverse complement strand
TCGTCCAGGACATCCTCGCCCGGAAACAGCGCCTGGATAAAACCGAATTTGCTGAAATCGCGGATGCGCATCGGGTACAGAATACCCAGCAGGTGATCGCATTCGTGCTGCACCACGCGGGCGTGGAAGCCGTCGACACTGCGGTCGATCGGATTGCCCTTCTCGTCGAATCCCTGGTAGCGCAGGCGCGCGTACCGCGGCACCATGCCGCGCAATCCCGGCACCGACAGGCAGCCCTCCCAGTCCTCTTCCGTCTCATCCGAGAGCGGCGTCAGCACTGGATTGATAAGCACGGTGTCGGGGACTTCCTCAGCCTCGGGATAGCGCGGATTCCTCGCGACGCCGAAAATCACCACCTGCAGCCCTACGCCGATCTGCGGGGCGGCGAGACCTGCGCCGGACAGATGCGCCATGGTGTCGCGCATGTCGGCCAGCAGCGCCTGCAGCTCGGGCGTGTCGAATCGCTTCAGAGGCTGCGCCTGCTCGAGCAAACGCGGATCGCCCATTTTGAGCACTTCGCGGATCATATGCGGGACACCAACTGTTCTATGATCGTGCGCACCCGCGCGAGCGCGGGCTGCAGCACTTGCTCGATGTCTTCCAGACGGATGCCATGCAGGCTGGCGCCGCGGCCGGCGGCGAAATTCGCGACCACGGCGATGGTCGCGTAATCCAATCCGGCTTCGCGCGCCAACGCCGCCTCGGGCATGCCGGTCATGCCGACGACGTCGGCACCGTCGCGCTCCAGGCGGTCGACCTCGGCCGCCGTTTCCAGCCGCGGGCCCTGGCTCGCGGCGTAGACTGCGTCCTCGGCCACCGCTTCGCCGCAGGCGCGGGCCGCGTGCACAATGCGGCGGCGCAAAGCCGCCGAATATGGCTCGGTGAAATCGATATGCGTCACCGGCTGCCCGCCGCCTTCGTAAAACGTGTTCTTGCGGCCCCAGGTGTAGTCGATGATCTGGTGCGGCACCGCAATTGCGCCGGGCTGCATGTCGGCGCGTATTCCGCCCACCGACGCGACCGAAACCACACCTTCCACTTTCTGTTCCCGCAGCGCCCAGATGTTGGCGCGGTAGTTGACCTCGTGCGGCGGAATGGTATGGCCATAGCCATGGCGCGCGAGGAACACCACGTCCGCGCCGGCAATGCGGCCGAAGGTGAGAGCGCCTGAGGGCTCGCCGTAGGGGGTGCGCACCGCCAGGCGGCGCGTGACATCGAGATTGGACAGCTGGGTGAGGCCGCTGCCGCCGATGATGGCTAACATGCGCTGGCTGGTAACAAGATCAAGGGGTGCGGCTTCGACATTGAGACGGCGGCGATATTATCACGGCGGGCTGCGCCTCGGACCCGGGACCGGCGCGGCCGGGTCTCATTGCTCCTGCTCCTTCCCCAAGGCGTAGATCGCCGGCAGATTGCGCCAGGCGCCGTGTGCGTCCATGCCGCAGCCGAATACAAAGCGGTCAGGCAGCGACAGGCCGACGAAATCGGCGCTGATCGGTTTGGGCGCTGCTTTTTTCTTGTCGGTAAGCACGGCGCAATAAAACGCCCGTGCACCCAGGCCAAGGACGCGCTCGCGTATCGCAAGCATGGTGTCGCCGATATCGAGGATGTCATCGAGCACCAGCACGACCCGGTCGGAAACATTGCCCTTGGGCTCGACTTTCCACTCGATCTGCCCGCCGCTGGTCGCATCGCCGTAGCGCGAGGCGTGGATATAGTCGAAATCCAGCGGGAAATTGAGCAGCGGCAGCACGCGCCCGCTGAACACCACCGCCCCGCCCATCACCGACAGCACCAGCGGATATTGATCCTTCAGCTTCGCCGCGATTTCGGCGGCGACGCGCTCGATGGCGGCATCCACGGCGGACGCGCTGTGGATCAGCTCAGCCGAACGCAGGATTTCCCAGGCGCGCGCGCTTCGGTCCATACGCTGCAGTTTGGCCGCTCTCAGAGCGACTTCAGGTAGGCGTTGAAGGCGGCGCCCACCTCTGGATGCTTCCTGCCATAGGCGACCATGGCCTGCAGATAGCCCAGCTTGGAGCCGCAATCGTAGCGTATGCCCTGGAAGCGATAGGCGAGCACCTTTTCTTCGCGCATCAGTGCAGCGATGCCGTCGGTCAGCTGGATTTCACCGCCGGCCCCCGCCTGCAGCTTGGACAAATGAGCGAAAATCCGCGGGCTGAGGATATAGCGCCCGACCACGGCCAGATTGGACGGCGCCTCCTCCGGCCGCGGTTTCTCGACGATCGCGCTCACCGCACCCGGTTCGGCGCCGTCGGTGCGCACGATGCCGTATTGGCGCGTGTGCTCGCGCGGCACCTCTTCCACGCCGAGCACCGAACACTGACGCTGCTCGTATACCTGCGCCATCTGCTGCAGCACCGGCGGCTCGTTATCGATCAGGTCGTCGGCCAGGATCACCGCGAACGGTTCGTCATTGACCACCGGCTCCGCGCACAGCACCGCATGTCCGAGGCCCAGCGCTTCGGGCTGGCGGATATAGATGCAGTTGACGTGCTTGGGAACGATCCCCTGCACCAGCGCGAGCAGCTCGGTCTTGCCGCGTGCCGCGAGCTCGGCTTCCACCTCGTAGGCCTTGTCGAAATGGTCTTCGATGCTGCGCTTGTTGCGGCCGGTGATGAAGATCATGTCGGTGATGCCGGCGGCGACCGCCTCCTCCACCGCGTACTGGATCAGCGGCTTGTCCACGATCGGCATCATCTCCTTAGGGCTGGCCTTGGTCGCAGGCAGAAAACGGCTGCCCATGCCCGCCACCGGAAAAACACATTTGCGTACGCGCCTCATTGGATTCCTTTGATCAATTGCTGCAATCCTGCCTCATCGAGCACGGCGATGCCCAGCTGCTCCGCCTTGGCGAGCTTGCTGCCAGCTTCCGCTCCCGCAACCACATAATCGGTCTTCTTCGATACCGATCCGGACACCTTGCCGCCTTGTGCCTCGATCAGTTCCTTCGCCTGCTCGCGGCTCAGCCCCGGCAGCGTTCCGGTCAGCACGAACACCTTGCCGGTCAGCTTCGCCGCAGATGCCGCAAGCGCAGGCGCGTGCTCCTGCCAATGCACGCCGCAGGCGCGCATCTGCTCGATCACTTCCCGATTGTGCGCCTCGGAAAAAAATTGCGCGATCGAAAGAGCCACGACCGGACCTATGTCCGGCACCTGCTGCAGCGCCTCAGCGTCCGCCTGCATCAGCCGGTCGAGGCTGCCGAAGCACCGCGCCAGTTCTTTCGCTGTCGCCTCGCCCACATTGCGTATGCCCAGCGCAAAAATAAAGCGCGCCAGGGTGGTGTTCTTGGAGCGCTCGATCGCGTCGAGTACGTTTTGCGCGGACTTTTGCGCCATGCGCTCCAGGCCTGCCAGCGCCACGAAGCCCATGCGATACAAATCCGCCGCCGTCTTCACGATAGCGTGATCGACCAGCTGATCCACCAGCTTTTCCCCCAGGCCTTCTATGTCCATGGCGCGGCGCGAAGCGAAATGCAGCAGGGCCTGCTTGCGCTGCGCCGCGCAAATCAGGCCGCCGGAGCAGCGCGCCACTGCCTCGTCGGGCAGCCTTACGACCGCAGACCCGCATACCGGGCAGGTCCGGGGCATTGTGAATTCGGCCGCGCCCGCCGGACGCTTGTCCCTGAGCACGGTCACCACCTCGGGAATGACGTCTCCGGCACGGCGCACCACCACGGTATCGCCGACGCGCACATCCTTGCGCCGCAATTCGTCTTCGTTGTGCAGCGTCGCGTTGGTGACGGTAACCCCGCCGACGAATATCGGCGCGAGGCGCGCCACCGGTGTAAGCGCGCCGGTGCGCCCCACCTGCACCTCTATCGCGAGGACCTCGGTGTTCGCCTCTTCCGCCGGAAATTTATGCGCGATGGCGAATCGCGGCGCGCGAGAGACATAACCCAGCCGTTGCTGCGCGGCCAGGCCGTTGACTTTGTAGACCACCCCGTCGATCTGATAGGGGAGCGCGGCACGGCGCTCGCCCAGCTGATGGTAATAGCTCATCAAGCCCTGTACCGAGCGCACTACGCGTCGCTCGGCACAGACCGGCAATCCGAGGCTTAGCAGCCAGTCCTCCAGTGCGCTGTGCGTGGCCGGTGCCACCGCGCCTTCGATCGCGCCAACGGCATAGGCGAAAAAGCGCAACGGCCTGGCTGCGGTAATGCGCGAATCGAGCTGGCGCAGGCTGCCCGCTGCGGCATTGCGCGGATTGACGAATTCTTTTTCCTGGTTGGCGCGTTGGCGCGCGTTCAGCGCGTCGAAATCGCCGCGGTACATCAGCACTTCGCCGCGCACTTCCAGCAGCCGCGGCGTGGCCTTGCCGTGCAGGCGCAGCGGAATGCTTTTCACCGTACGCAGGTTGGGCGTGACGTCCTCGCCGGTGTAGCCGTCGCCGCGGGTGGCGCCCTGGATGAACCGCCCCTGCTCGTAGGTGAGGCTGATGGCGAGGCCGTCGAACTTGGGTTCCGCCAGGTATTCGACGCTGTCGAGTTCCAGGCCCTCGCGCACGCGCCGGTCGAAAGCCGTCACCTCCTCCTCGGAAAATGCATTGCCGAGCGAGAGCATGGGGGTGCGGTGCGTAAGCTGCACGAATTGCGGCAGGGGCGCGCCGCCGACACGCTGAGTCGGCGAATCGGGACTGGCAAGCTCCGGGTGATCAGTCTCGAGGCGCTGCAGTTCGCGGAACATGCGGTCGTACTCGGCGTCGCTTACCAGCGGCTGGTCGAGCACGTAGTACTGGTAGTTATGGCGTTCCAGTTCGGCGCGCAGCTGCTGCGCCCGTACCAGTGCGGCATTGGCTGCGGCCATCAGGAAAACAGGCGCAGCGCGAGCGGGCTGCCCGCCGGTATCCCCTGTTGTTCCATGCTGGCGTAGAGGGCCTGCAGCTGCGCGCGTATCTTGCCGAGCGCCGCGTCATCGAGCGGCCGGCGATTGTCGTCGACGATTCCTGCGGACAAGGTCCCGGCCAGGCCGCGCGCGAATTCGACAAAGCGGTCGAAGGCGGCGATACCGCCCGGCGCCCGGGCGACGTCGAACAACAGCGTCAGGCCTCTGCTCGCAAGCGTCTTCATGCTCTCCGCGGAGAACGCCGGCGCCTCGGCATTGCACAGCGTATAGAGTTCGAGACCCGCTTCGTCGCGCCGGCAAAACCTGCCGTCGCGCTCCAGCGCAAATCCATGGGCTTCGGCGAAGGCGCGGATCTTGCTGCCTTGGAACGCGCCGCTGCGCGCGACCAGATTGAGGCCGATTTGCACGTCGACTTCGGCGCACAAGGTATCGAGCTGCTGCGCACGCTGCAGCGCGGCCGCGACTTCCCCCAGGGTGCAAGTTGCACCTATGGCCGATGCTACAGCCTGCACCATGGCGCCGAAACCGGACAGATCCTGCTCGCTTGCCGCACCTTTGCGGTCCGCCAGCTGCAGGCCGGCGCGCAATATCTGATACTCGCCGCCTGCGGCCAAAGGCTCCCAGCTTGCCGTCTGCCTGTTGTAGCCTTCCCAGCCAACTGCCTTGCCGGGACTGGCCAGGCTGTCGACGATTGCCGAGGAAATCGCCTCTCCTGCGACAGCGTTTTTCGCCTCCAGCGCGGCGATGAAATCGATGCCCGAGTCGAGTACGCCGCCAGTCGCCTGCGCCGGTTCCTCTCCCGGCACTTCCGACAGGGTAGGCTCTATGCGTTCGCGCGCTGCGGCCTTGCCGCCCAGAAGCACGTCATCGTGGCGCGAACCAAAGGCCTCCTCCGACTGGCGCCTGAGCCTCGCCTCCTGCAGCTTGTTGTATACCAGCACCCCGACCACCACCAGGATACCGATACCCAGCAGGCCGAGTTGCAGCTCGCTCATTTACGCCGCCCCCATGCATGTTGCGCCATGCCTGCACCCAAGTGTCGGCGTCCTGCCGCATTC
>JAKAIH010000188.1 GCA_021825225.1 Pseudomonadota bacterium | reverse complement strand
GCCTGCCCAACCCGCCGACGCCGGCATCGACGGAGGCGGCGCACCATGACACCTACCTCGGCGGCAGCAAGGCGACCGGCCGGGTCGCCGAAGTGTATGTCAAGGTGGCCGAGAATGTGTTCGTGGCCGCCGATCGCGTGCCGGAACACCTGCGCAAGGACGCAGAGCGCTGGGTCGACGTCCAGTTCCCGGAATTGCTCGGCGGGGACGTGGAGTCCGCGCGCGCCGTGCTCAGGCAAAGCGAGCCTGGAGTCCAGGTGGGCGACGTGGTCGAGATCAAGTTTGCGCACAAGGACAATCCGCGTTTCTTTCCGGTCAGGGAGACCACCCGGGTAACGGCCCTGGTGGCGAAAAAGGACGAGATGCTCGCCAAGGAGTATGAGCAGCGCATCCTGGCCCGCAGCGGCCACGGCGCCAGCACGCCGCTCTGGCTGACGCAGGCACGGATGTCGCCGCCGAAATCCGCCACCCTGCCGCCGCCGAGCATGGCCGAAGCCGGGCGTTGAGCTTCCTGCGGCCGCGTTCGCCGCGCGCCGCCAGAGCGGCGAGGCTCTCGGCGCGAGCGTGCGGGCCGCCGGAGTTGCGTGCGGGCGCTGCCCCAAGTCCTATCCGCCAATGGCACTTTTCTTCAGCCGAATTGCACACCATGCCGGACCCGGGCGCACAGGCCCTGGGCCCGGAGTGCGCGTTTGGTTCACGCTGGCGATACTGCCGCTGCTCGCGCTCGGCCTCGATGTGGCGCTGGC
Organism: Pseudomonadota bacterium; assembly: GCA_021825225.1. Taxonomy (GTDB): domain Bacteria; phylum Pseudomonadota; class Gammaproteobacteria; order Burkholderiales; family SG8-39; genus 2-12-FULL-64-23. The sequence continues at coordinate 5,227 of JAKAIH010000188.1, read as the reverse complement.
CGCCTCGCATGAGCTCGGCTTCTCGCGCAGCGTCACCCCCGGCCTGATACAGCGCTACGGCGCGGAATTCGGCCGCGGCAGCAAGGCACGCATCGGCAGCTGGCAGGCATTCATACGCACCAGCGCGGTCCTGGCGCAAGCCGGCAACGGAACGGAACGGCCGATGCTCGCCGCCGCCGGCGCGCCGCCGCGGCAGTTGCGCGCGGGCAGCGAACTGGAACTGCTCGGCTCGGTCAACACTTTTTTCAACGGCGTGCCTTACGACTCGGATCTGAGCCACTGGGGAGCAGACGACTACTGGGCCACGCCCGCGGAAATGCTCGCCAGCGACGGCGCCGACTGCGAGGATTTTTCCATCGCCAAATACTTCGCCTTGAAGGAGCTGGGGGTGCCGATCGAGCGTCTGCGGATCACCTACGTCAAGGCGCTGCGCCTGAACCAGGCACATATGGTGCTCGCCTACTATCCGGCGCCGGACGCGGTGCCGCTGATCCTCGACAGCCTGGAAGCTTCGGTCAGGCCGGCGACGGAACGCACCGACCTGGTGCCCGTGTACAGCTTCAACGACGAGGATCTGCTGATCGCGCGCCAGAATCAGCCCTCCGCGCGGGCCGGCAGCCCGCTGCAAATCAGATTGTGGCGCGGCTTGCTGGACAAGCTGGAGAAGGAATTGAGCTACTGAGCCGTCCTGTGCCGTCACGCATGAAAACGTTCCTGCCGCCGCGCTCAAGTTCCGCCGCCGGCGACCGTTAGTCGATCATGGCTCGAGCGTTGGCACAATTTGGGACTATTTCTTCCCAGCACGGCATGGCGAACGCCGCTGAGGATCTCGCCGCGATCGAACGCGAGGCCGGGCGCATTGCGAAGGAACTGGATATCCCGCCCTGCCCGGCGATACTCAGCCGATTCAACGAGGAGTTCCACGCGCCGCAGCCCGATCTGCGCAAGCTCGCCGTGCTGATCGCCACCGATATCGGCCTGTCTGCGACCGTGCTCAAAACGGTCAACTCGCCTTTCTATGGCCTCACGAAAAAAGCGACCAGCATGGAGCAGGCGCTTTCGATCCTCGGACTTCGCACCAGCGCCAACCTGATCAGCGGCCTGCTGCTGCGGCGCGCGTTTCCGGCAGATTCGGGTTCGGCGCTGGAGCGCTTCTGGGACGATTCCACGCGCATCGCGGCACTGGCGGCCGCGATCGCGGCCCGCCTCAGGGAAGTGAACCGCGACGAAGCGCATACCTACGTCCTGTTTCGCGATTGCGGCATGCTGGTGATGCTGCGCAAATTTCCGCAATACGCCGACATCATCGCGCAGGCCGCGAGAATTCCCGGCGCGCAGCTCACCGCCATCGAAGACACGCGCTTCAAGTTCAATCACACGCGCGTTGCCTGTGCGCTGGCGCGCAGCTGGTCCCTGCCCGAAGCGCTGTGCCAGGCGATTCTTTACCACCACGACTTCGGCTCGGGAGCGAAAAGCGCGCCCGGCGCCGAGACCCCCAACCGCAAGCTCATTGCCTTCGGCCTGCTCGCCGAACAGATCGCCGCGCTGCACGCCGACCGCGGCCTGTGCCCGGACTGGATCGGCGCCGAGCGCTTCGTGCTTGCCACCCTCGGCATCGACGCGGACGGGATCGTCGAACTGACCGAGGACCTCCGCGCCTGCGCTGCATAGCCTGACGGACTTCCCGCCTCGCGCAGCACCCTTGCCGCACGCGCGGCCCCGGGGTCGCAATCGGGCAGGAGCCGGTTCAAGTTCCCTGCCGGATTTGACGTTATATCAATACCGGGGAAATCGGATGGCGGTGCCGTGGGCGAATCGTTGGAGGCTAGCGTAAGAAACATCGACCGTTTCCAGGTCAGGCAGGTCCTGGGCGAAGGCGGGCAAGGCATCGTATACCTGGCGCACGACCCCACGCTCAAACGCGAGGTCGCGATCAAGACCCTGACCGCTGCTACCGGCGACGAGAAGCAGTTGCTGCTGGACGAGGCGCGCGCGGTCAGCGCATTGCAGCATCCGTGCATCGTGCCGGTGTTCGAAGCGGGGGAATTCCACGGCACACCCTACCTGGTATTCGAATATGCCACGGGCGAGACGCTGCAGGCCCTGATCAGGCGCAGCGGCGCGCTGCCGGCCGAGCAGGCGCTGAAAATCGCGGCGCAGATGCTCGACGGCCTCGCCCACGCCCACAAGCATGGCGTGCTGCATCGGGACATCAAACCCGCGAACATCATGCTCGGCAGCGACGGCACGCCGCGCATCATGGATTTCGGCGCTGCCTCGAGAAACCAGGCCGGCTGGCTCGACGGGATCCATGTCGGCGTCGACGAGGACCTCATCGGCACGCCCGCCTACATGGCGCCCGAGTACATCGAGAAAAGGGTGTATTCGGCCAAGACCGACATATTCGCCGCCGGTCTGGTCCTGTGCGAAATGCTCACCGGCGAGCGCGTGTTCCGCGGCAACGGCGGCGGCGTCGTCCAGCTGTTGCAGAACATCGTCAACGATCCCGTCGTGCTGCCGGGCGGCCATGGCCTCGACCAGAATATCGTCGCCTGCCTGCTCAAGGCGCTGGCGAAGAATCCGGCTGAGCGCTACGACAGCGTGATGCAGATGAAGGAGGCGTTGCTGCAGGCGGCCGATTCCGGCAATGCGGCAGCTTCGAGCAGCCACGGCACGGTCGAATTCCTGCTGCGCCGGATCAAGCTGAAAAAGGACTTCCCCGCGATGTCCGAGTCGATCTCCGCGGTCAACAACATCATCTTTTCCGACAAAGGCAGCGTCACCACGCTCACCAACGCGGTACTCAAGGATTTCGCCCTCACCAACAAGATCATCAAGCTCGCCAATTCGAGCTACTACAACCGCTCCGGCCGCAGCAACATCGGCACCATCTCGGGAGCCGTCTACCGGCTCGGCTTCGATACCATACGCAACATCGTCCTCGGCCTGCTGCTGTTCGACCACATGAAAGACCGCGGCCAGGCGAAGGAACTGAAGGCCGAGTGCGTCCAGGCCATCCTCGGCGGGGCGATCGCGATGGAACTGTGCGCCTCGCAGGGCTACGGCAATCCGGAAGAGGCGTTCGTGTGCGCGATGATGCACAACCTCGGGCGCATGCTGTCGATCTACTATTTTCCGGAAGAAACCGGAGCGATCAGGCAGCTCCTTGCGCTGGGCGAAACCAGCGAGGATCAGGCTTCGCGCAAGGTCCTGGGCGCGAGCTTCACCGAGCTTGGCCAGGGGGTGGCGAAATCCTGGGGCTTTCCGCAGAAAATCATCAGCAGCATGGACAAGCAGGCGCCGCTGCACGGAAAACGCGGCCGCGCGCATGCGGACGAGACCACCCGCCTGATCGCCTGCATGGCGTCCGACCTGTCCGCCGCAGTGCTCGCTGCGGGCCACGACGCGCAAAAAGAGCACACCGCGCAGGTCCTGCAAAAATACAAGGAGCGCTTGCGGATCGACCAGAAAGCGGCGGAAGGCATGTTCGGCCGCTCACTGGAGAAGTTCAAGGAATATGCCGTGGCAGCCGGCTGGAGCCTGGACCAGACGATTGCGAGAAAAATCGGCGTGCTCGACCAGGCGCCGCAGGAGACGCCGGCGGGCGACGATGCAGTGCTGCTGCAAACGGCGGCGAAGCGCACCGGCGAATTCGAAAAAACCATGCACCTCGGTTCGATCGCGATTGCCGACACACCGGCCGAGCCGCTGCGCAGGCAAGCCGGGGTGAACCGCGAGGTGCTTTCGGGCGGAATACAGGACATCACCAACGCCATGGTGGAAGGCAGCAGCCTGAACGACATGCTGCGCATCATCATCGAAACCGTGTATATCGGCATCGGCTTCGATCACGCGATTTTCGCGCTGCGCGACCCCAAGCGCGCCGCCATGGTGGGGCGATTCGGCCTGGGCGAGGGCATCGACACCCTGGTCGAGCAGTTCCGCTTTCCGCTCGAATTCGTGCCCGACGTGTTTCACGTCGCGCTGCAGAAGAACATCGACGTATTCATCACCGACAGCCTGGACGCCAGGATCGCGGCGCGCATCCCGGAGTGGTACCGCAAGACGTTTGCCGCCGGCGCCTTCCTGCTGCTTCCGATCATCGTCAAAGACAAGCCTTTCGGCATGATCTACGCCGGCGCCGCAGGCACGAATGCCGTCGCGATCGATGAAAACGAAGCCAAACTCCTGCGCACCCTGCGCAACCAGGCGGTGCTGGCCGTGCGCCAATCGGCGTAGCGGCTCATCGCATTGCAGAATGAGGAGAAGACTCCCTCCTCATTCTGCGGCGGGTTCTAGCGCGTGCGCGTCCCGATCACCTCGATTTCCACCCGGCGGTCGGGCTGCAGGCACTTGATGACCTTCGCGCTCTTGCGCCCTTTGCATTGACCCGGCTTGGTCACGGGGTTCTGCTTTCCCTTGCCCTCGGCGTATATGCGGTTGGCCGCCACGCCCTTGCTCACGAGGTAGGCCTTGACTGCGTCGGCGCGCCGCGCGGAAAGCTTCAGGTTGTAGGCCTTGCTTCCGAACCTGTCCGTATAGCCGATCGCGATGATGGTTTCCACGTCGACCGCCTTCAGCTTGGCGGCCAACTCGTCGAGCTTGGCCTTGCCGTCGGCGCGGACTACGGATTTGTCGAAATCGAACAGCGTATCCGCCGACAGCGTGACCTTTTCCGCCACCGGCTTGCGCACCGCGGGTGCCGGAACCGGCGCCGGGGGCGGAGTCAGCTGCGCGGGAGCCGGAGCGGCTTTCTTCGGCATCAACTCGGGATCGCACTCCTGCGTCGCCATTGCTGGGGTCCAATAGCCGGTACGCCAGCACAGGCCGAAGGGGTCCTTGACCACCTGACCGCTGCCGTCGAGGAGATATCCGGAGACTTTTGCCCCGTCGGCTGCAAACGCCGGGAGCGCGGCTGCCAGGCCGAGAGCCAACATGCCTGCGAGGAGAGTTTTCATCATGATTCCTGTAAGAGAACAATAGGATAGTTTTGTGGCATAGCATTTTCCACAGAGCGTGTAACGGCCCTCGACAGAAAAGGTTGACACCCCTTATTGCATGAACCAGCCGTGGCTGACCACCAGCGACTGCCCGGTCAGCGCGTTGGACGGAAAGCTGGCGAACAGCAGCGCGACCGCGGCCACATCCTCGGTGGTGGTGAACTTCCCGTCCACCGTGTCCTTGAGCATGACATTTTTGATGACGTCCGCCTCGGAGATGCCGAGCG
>JAKAIH010000187.1 GCA_021825225.1 Pseudomonadota bacterium | reverse complement strand
CCTCGCCGATCCAGGCCGGATTATCGGCATGATAGCCGTAGGCCGCGCCGCTGGAGGACACGACGATCTTGCCCACTCGCGCCGCGACACAGGCCTTGAGCAGGTTTTCGCTGCCGAGCACGTCCACGGAGTACTCGAACTCGCGCTTGCTGTTCTTGCCCGGCGTGACGATCGACGCCAGATGCACCACCGTGTCGATCGCATGGCGCGCGAGCATCGCATCCAGGCCGGGCGCGCGGATGTCGGCGGTCTCATAAGCCACGCCCGGCAGGCGTTGTTCGGGCGGCACCTCGCGCACGTCCATCGCCACCAGAACGGCGGGCTTGCGCGCGGGGTCCGCCGCCAGCGCTGCGACCAGCTGGCTGCCGAGGTAGCCGGACGCGCCCGTGACCAATACGCGCGGCGCGCCCACTATCTTCCCTTCGGCTCCTGGTGCATGTCCTTGAAATGGATCAGGCCCGGCGCCCACATGTGTTTCACCGGATTCACGTCGACATGGATCACGGCGCAGCGGCCGCTGGCGCGGCAGCGTTCCAGCGCCGGCCTGAGTTCTTTCGGGTCGGATACGCGCTCGCCGTGCGCACCCATGGACATCGCCAGCTTGTCGAATTCGATCTCCCCCAGCTCGGTGCCGATGTTCTCGTCCGCATCCAGGTGCTTCTTCAGCATGGTCTTGATCGGGCGCAGGGTGAAGGACTGGTTGATCTTCACCATGCCCCAGGCCCTGTCGCACAGCACCAGGTAGACGACCTTGAGCTGGTTTCTCACCGCAGTCTCGATTTCCTGCGGATGAAAGCCCATCGCGCCGTCGCCGATGATGCACACCACCTGACGCTCGGGGAAGGCTACGGCGGCGCCCAGCGCCTGCGCCACGCCTGCGCCGAGCATGCCGAATTTGAATGTCGACAGGAGCGTATTCGGCACGCGCATCTGGTGATAGAAACTCGCCCAGATGGTGGTATTACCACCGTCGGCCACCAGGATCGCATCGTCGGCGAAGAATTCGCGGCATACGCTGGCGACATGCGCGGGATTCATCGGCGCTGAGCGATCGGCAAGCGCCTTGTCCCAGCCCTCGCGGTCGCTGCGCTTGGTCTCGTTGTAGCGCGCGAGGTTTTTTGCGCGCGCGTCGCTGCGGATTTCGCCTTTCCTCGCCTCCAGTCTCGCCGCAAGCGCGGCGAGGAACAGCCTGGCGTCGCCGAGTATCGCCAGATCGGCGGGCTTGTTCATGCCGAGCATCTCGCCGTCGGCATCGACCTGGATCATTTTTTGCTGCGAGGGCTGGCGCCAATAGGGCGCCTTGCCCCACCAGTCGGTCTCGCCGAAGCGCGTGCCCAGCGCCAGCACCAGATCGGCGTCGTTGCGCGCGGTGTGATTCAGCTTGACGTGGATCATCGGCAGCGCGAGTTCGGAGGTCTCGGGCAGCACCCCGCGCGCCGACCAGCTGGTGGTCACCGGCGCGCGCAGCAGTTCGGCCACCTGGCGCAGCTCGGCGTACGCGGCGGCGTGGATGATGCCGCTGCCGGCATGGATCAAGGGCTGCTCGGCTGCGATCAGCATGTCGGCCGCGCGCTCGATCAGCTCCGCTGCAGGCACGGTCGCATGGGTCCGGCGGTACTGCTGCGGCGCCCAGAACGCCGGGTCGGCTTTCACCTTGGTGTTCATGACGTTCTCGGGCACGTCGATGTGCACCACGCCCGGACGGCCTTCCCAGGATTTGCGCAGCGCCATGCGCACCAGTTCTGGAATGCGCTCGAACGATTGAATCACGCAGCTCCATTTGGCCATCTTGCCGATCACGCCGGACTGGTCGAAGCACTGGTAGCTGCCGCCGCGGTCGGGATAGGCGATGCCGGGACGGCGGCAGGCGGTGACCACCAGCACGCGGTTGCCCTCGGCCTGCTCCACTGCGATGCCGGGCAGCGCATTGGCGACGCCGGGACCATTGCTCGCCATGCACACGCCGAGCTTGCCGGTCAGCCGCGCATAGGCGCCGGCCATGTGCACCGCGCTGGTCTCGTGGCGCGGCGTGACCAGATCGATGCCGTGCTTGTGCAGGTTCGCGTAAAAGCCGAAATAGGTGCCGTCGATGATGCCGAACACCTTCTTCACTCCCTCGGCCTGCAACATCCTGACGACGACTTCCCCACCGCTTATTTCAGACATGTCCTCTCCCGTAATTGCCAGTTTTCGAATCGATACCGATAGCCGGACCCGCTGCGGCGCTCACCCGATGTCGCAGGCGCCGCATCACGCAGCGGCCCCGGCTGCGCCCGCGCGCTGCGGATCGCGCTTGCGCCAGAAGCTTGCCACCGTCATGCCGGCGACGATATGCCAGACACCCCACCAGGCGGTGACGACAGCCATGCCGCCGAGGCCGTTGAAGAAATCGAAAATCAGGATCAGGCCGAGCCCGGAGTTCTGGATGCCCATTTCGAAGGTGATGGCGCGGCGGTCGCGCTCGCGCAGCCCGAGCATGGTAGAGAACAGGTAGCCGCTGCCCAGCGCCAGGCAGTTATGCACCAGCACCACGAAGAACACGAACTTGACGTATTCGAGGAAATAGCGGTAGTTGGCACCGAGCGCGCCGACGATGAAGCCTCCCAGCACCAGCAGGGAGAAAATCTTCATCGGCTTTTGCGCTTTCGCGGCAAAACGCGGGTACCGGTGCGACACCCACAGCCCGACGCCGAGCGGCAGCCCGAGCAGCAGCACGATGACCTGCAGCATTTCCGCCGGGCTGACGGCTATCTGACGCATCAGATCGTGCGTGACCGGATGCAGATTGCCCCAGAAAGTGAAATTGAGCGGCGTCATCACCAGCGCCACCAAGCTGGACAGTGCGCTGACGCTGACCGACAGCGCCGCGTTGCCGCGGGCGTAGTGCGTGAGGAAGTTGGATATGTGCCCGGCCGGGCAGGACGATACCAGGATCATGCCGAGCGCGATGCTGGGCGCCGGGTTGAGCATCCACACCAGGCACCAGGTCATCGCCGGGAACAGGATGTGATGGCCGACGAGGCCGAGCGCAATGCCCTTGGGCGTTTTCAGCGCGTTCCTGAAGTCCTCGACCTTGAGCTCGAGGGCGACGCCGAACATCACCAGGCCGAGCACGGCGTTGAGCACGCCGAGCGTCGCCGGGTTGAAATTGAGCTGCACCTGATCGATCGGCGCCATGCCGGCTCTCCTCCGTTACGGTTACGGGCTGTGTTGAACATTCCAGCCTCTTATTCGGCAATGCTACAATTTGCGCACCAATCGCGCTTGCTCCGCCGCGACACAAGTTTGCCCTCCGGCGCCACCGGTGTCCCATGACCGCCAGTTGCACAGCCTCCGCCGCTTACGTACTTGCCGTAATCGACGTCGCCGTCAAGGCCGGCGCCGCGCGGGAGCGCCTGTTGCAGCACGTCGGGCCCACCGCCTTGTCTTCACCCCAGGCGCGCGTACCGATGGCGCAGCTGATCGCGCTGTTCAACGCTGCGGTGGACCTGACCGGGCGGCCCGACCTCGGGCTCGAATTCGGCCGCCGCGTCCAGCCCGGCACCTACAGCACGCTCGGCTACGCGCTGATGACCTGCGACACGCTGGCGGACGCGATCGCGCTGGTGCCGCATTACCGCAGGCTGGTGTTCGACTACGGCTACAGCGACACGGCCTTGAGCATCGTCGGCGAGCAAGCCGAATTCGCCTGGCTGGTGCTGCCCGGCGCCTTGCCGTATTGCGTGCCGCTGGCAGAGGCGATGCTGGCCGGCTGGTACAGCTTCGGCCGCTGGATATCGAACGCCGAGCCGGTACTGAGCGCAGTGCATTTCGCCCACGCGGCGCCCGCCGATGCTTCGCCCTACACGGCCTATTTCGGCTGCCCGGTGCACTTCGGCCAGGCGCGCAATGCCCTGCTGTTTCCGCGCAGCCTGCTCGGCACGCCGCTGTCGCAGGCTGATCGCAGCCTGCACCTCGCAATGCGCGAGCAGGCGCGGGCCGCGCTCGACCGCGCCTTCGGCGAGGCCGAAATCGGCCAGCGCGTGCGCCAGGCGCTGGCCCGGCTGCTGCCGAAATGCGAGGCGACGCTGGAGGCGGTCGCCGCGGCGCTGAATCTGGCGCCGCGCACGCTGCAGCGCCGCCTGCGCGAGGAGGGCCTGAGTTTCAAGCTGGTGCTCGACGAACTGCGGCGCGAGCTGGCGCTGGTGTATCTCGCCGACGCCAGCCTCAGTTCGCTCGATATCGCCTTGCTGCTGGGCTTCGCCGAGCAAAGCTCATTCACCCGCGCCTGCAAGGAGTGGACCGGCAGCACGCCGACCGAATTCCGCCGGCGCGGGGACGCCGGCGCGGAATCGCATCGGCCGCGCAACGGCGTTTCAGCTTGAGCTTGGGAGCGCTGCCGGCGGACCCTGCGCGGCGACCACGCGGTTGCGCCCGCCGCGCTTGGCCTCGTACAGCGCCGCATCCGCACTGCGCAAAAGGGATTCCCAGTCGCTGCCGTTTACTCCAAAGGCGGCGACCCCGGCGCTGATGGTGACCGGAATCGAAACCTCCCCCACGCGGATCGGCCGCTCGCCCACGGCGAGGCGCACGCGCTCCGTGCCTGTCATCGCCGCTGCGGTGTCTGCGCCCGGCATCAGCAATGCGAATTCCTCGCCGCCATAGCGCCCGAGCACATCGTGCCCGCGCAGGCTCGCGCGCAGCGTATCCGCTATCCGGCGCAGGACCTGGTCGCCCACCAGATGGCCATAATTGTCGTTCACGTCCTTGAAGTGATCGATGTCGAATATGGCCAGCGCGAGCCCGACTTTCTCGCGCGTGCAGCGCGACAATTCGCGCTCGTATTCGAGCATGAATGCGCGCCGGTTGAGAATCGCGGTCAGCGGATCGATCATCGCCAGCCGCGCAAGATCGGCCCGCAGCTGCTCGATCTCTATCCACACTACACCGAGCGTCGCCAGCACAGCGAACACGGCGAACAGCAGATTGCTCGCGAACTGAAGAAAATCGGGCGCGTGCAGATCCATGCTCGCGCCCCAGGCCGCGGTCAGCGCCGCGCGCACCAGCATGACCAGGCCGACTGCGGCCAGGCAGGCCGCAGTGAAAATCTTCGCCCGCCTGCTTGCGCCGGTCACCGCCTGCAGCAGCGCGCTCACGGGCGGGATTACGAGTAGTGTTATCGCCAGGGAGGAAACCACGATGCGGATACGCGTATCGGGCTGCACATAGGTGAAAAACGCCAGCAACAGCACCGACGCGCCAATCACGCTCCAGCCGAACGGACTCGATCCCGGTCCTCGTCCCTGCCGCACGCTGCCCAGAACGAACAGGAACGCCACCAGGATCGAGCCATTGGCCAGCACGATCGAAACGAAATCGGCAACGATGCCGCGCAACGCGATTCCGCCCGCACCGACAGCGAGCGCCAGCATGCCGTAACCCCAATTGGTCACCGCATGCGAGCCCGGCATGCGATACGGGAGAAACAGGCAGACGAATCCGAGGCAGGCGTACAGGATCACCAGGACGATGAACAAGGTACGCAAGTCAAGCTGCATACATAGCCTCCCCAGGCTCCCTGCGCATTTTGCCGCAATACCGGCAATCGCGCGCCGCGCGCGGCACTCTACAGTTATCATATACGCTGAAGGATTGCCGGATTGTTTGCGCAATATCAACCATTCCCGAGGATCATGATCGATACCATCGCGCCCGCCTTGAGTCCGACCAGCGCGCAGCGAATGCGTCGCTGCTACGTTTCATTCCGCCGCGCCGCTCGCACGCTGGCGATGGCCGTCCTGGCGCTGGCACCGTTGCTCGCCTGCGCCTTCGACCTCGAAGGCCATCGCGGCGGTCTGCTTTTACGCCGCGCCGCTCGCGCGCTGGCGATGGCCGTCCTGGCGCTGGCACCGCTGCTCGCCTGCGCCTTCGACCTCGAAGGCCATCGCGGCGCGCGGGGCCTGGCGCCGGAGAACACCCTCCCCGCGTTCGCCAGAT
>JAKAIH010000186.1 GCA_021825225.1 Pseudomonadota bacterium | reverse complement strand
GTGGTCGCGCTCACGCACAAGAGCGGCTGCGGCATGGCCTCCGAAGGCGAGCCGATGGAAGTGCTGCGCCGGACCATGGCCGGTTATGCGCGCCATCCCAATTTCTACGCGGTGCAGGTCGTGGGCCTGGGCTGCGAAGCGAACCAGATTAACAGCCTGCTCGCGGCGCAGCAGCTGAAGCGCAGCGACAAACTCGCCGCCTACACCATCCAGGAAAAAGGCGGCACCATGAAGGCGGTGAGCGAAGGCATCGCGCGCATCGAGGCGATGCTGCCCGAAGCCAACCGGGTGAAGCGCGAGACCGTGCCGGCGAGCCATCTGCTGCTGGCGCTGCAATGCGGCGGCTCGGACGGCTACTCCGGCATTTCCGCCAACCCGGCGCTGGGCGCGGCGGTGGACCTGCTGGTGCGCCACGGCGGCGGCGCGATCCTGTCGGAGACGCCGGAGATCTACGGTGCCGAGCACCTGCTCACGCGCCGCGCCGTGACGCGCGCAGTCGGCGAGAAGCTGATCCGCCGCATCAAGTGGTGGGAGGAGTACACCGCGCGCAACGGCAACGAAATGAACAACAACCCCTCGCCCGGCAACAAGGCCGGCGGCCTCACCACCATCCTGGAGAAATCGCTCGGCGCCGTGGCCAAGGGCGGCACCACCAATCTTGTCGACGTATATGAATACGCCGAGCCGGTCACGGCCAAAGGTTTCGTCTACATGGACACGCCCGGCTACGACCCGGTGTCCGCCACCGGCCAGATCGCAGGCGGCGCCAACCTGGTCTGCTTCACTACCGGCCGCGGCTCGGCCTACGGCTGCAAGCCGGCGCCCTCGCTCAAGCTCGCCACCAACACGCGCCTGTACGAGTTCCAGGAAGAGGACATGGACCTGAACTGCGGCGGCATCGTCGACGGCAAGGAGAGCATAGAGCAGGTCGGACAGAAGCTGTTCGAACTGATCCTCAGGACCGCATCGGGCGAGAAGAGCAAGAGCGAGGTCTTCGGTTACGGCGAAGACGAGTTCGCGCCCTGGGTCCTAGGGGCGACCATGTAATGGGCGCCCCTTCGAAACAGCGGCCGTGCGACCATGTAATGGGCCCCTTCGCGCTTCGCATCGCACTCGCCGCCGCCCTCGCCTGCGCAGCGCAGCCGGCACTGGCCCGGGTGGTGGTAAAGAAGGGGGTCTACGGCGCGATCGCGCTGGAGCGCGAGACTGGACAGCACGGCTATGTGTACAACGCCGCCACCTCGCGCGCGGCCAAGAACGAGGCGCTGAGGCAATGCGGCCAGCCGCGCTGCGAAGTCGTGCTGAGCTTCAGCAATGCCTGTGGCGCGCTCGCCCAGGGGCCGAAAAAATACTTCACCGCCACCGGCGCCACCCAGCAGGAAGCGCAAACCAAGGTGTTGCGTCTGTGTGCGGACAAGGCTTGTAGCGTGACAGCCTGGGCCTGCACCCGGTAATTCTGCTGCCGCGCCCCGGAACCGGGGCGCCTGCATGCACGGGTGCTAGAATTTTGACATGAAGCCCGAATCATCCCGCCGCGCCGGAACGCGCCTGTACTGCGATCTGGCGCTGTCGCCGGGAGCGGAAATCGCGCTGCCCGAAGCCGCCGCGCGCCACGCGATAAGCGTGCTGCGGCTGCAGGAAGGCGACGCCCTGTGTCTGTTCAACGGCCATGGCGGTGAATATCACGCCACGCTCGTCGCAGTGAGCAAGCGCGAAGCCAGGGCGCGCCTGAACGGGTTCGATGCGACCGAGCGCGAATCGCCGGTGCATATCACGCTGGCGCTGGGCATCTCCGCAGGCGAGCGCATGGACTACAGCCTGCAGAAGGCGACCGAACTCGGGGTCAGCGCGATTGCGCCGCTCGCCACGGAGCGCAGCGTGGTGAAGCTTGCCGGCGAGCGCGCCGACAAGCGCCTGCAGCACTGGCAGAATGTAGTGATCGCTGCCTGCGAGCAGTGCGGGCGCAATCGCGTGCCCGCGGTGGCGCCGGTGCAGACGCTGTACGCCTATCTCGCCGGCGTGGACCGGAAAAGCCGCCTGCTGCTGCTGTCGCCGCGCGCGGGCATGCCGCTGAAGCGTGTGGCGCCCGCTGCGGCGGCGGTGCTCCTGATCGGCGCCGAAGGCGGCCTCGCAGCGTCCGAATATCAGGCGGCCGAGGCGAGCGGATTCGAGCCGGTCAGCCTGGGGCCGCGCATTCTGCGCACCGAGACCGCGCCGGTTGCGGCGATGGCGCTGCTGCAGGCGCTGTGGGGGGATCTCTAGCAGCATTCGGATCGTGCAGCACGCATACGGGAGTACACGTTGGCGAATATGAAACCGGCCGGCTTGAAGTCCACGCTCTATGCCGCGATCTGGAGCGGCCAGCTCGATGCGAGGCCCGGCTGGAAGGCCGGCGCGCTCAGGCTGCTGCGCCTCGCGCTGGTGCTCGCGCGCGACCTCGCCCACGGCCAGCTGACGCTGCGTGCGACCGGCCTGGTGTTCACTACCCTGCTCGCGCTGGTGCCGCTGCTCGCGCTGAGCTTCTCCGTGCTCAAGGCCTTCGGGGTGTACAACCAGATCGATCCGATACTGCTCAAATTTCTGGCTCCGCTGGGAGAGAAAAGCGCGGACGTGAGCAAATGGATCGTCAAGTTCATCGAAAACCTGAACTTCAAGGTCCTCGGTTCCATCGGTCTCGCACTGCTGATCTACACCGTGGTGTCGCTGATGCAGAAGATCGAAGCGTCGGTCAATTTCATCTGGCATGTGGCGAAGCTGCGCAGCTTCGCGCGGCGTTTCAGCGGGTCCCTCAGCGTGCTCCTGGTCGGCCCGGTGCTGGTGTTTTCGATCATCGGCGTTACTTCGACCATCCTGGCGACGCCGCTGACGAAGCTCCTGCTCTCCTACGGGCCCATCGGCGGCGCGGCCTACGCCCTGGGTCAGACGATCCCGGTGTTCTTCGTCATCGGCGTGTTCGTGTTGGCCTATTACTTCGCGCCCAACACCAAGGTGAGGCTGAATGCGGCGCTGACCGGCGGCATCGTGGCGGGTTTGCTGTGGCAGGCGGCCAGCTGGGCCTTCGCCGAATTCGCCCGTACCTCGACGCAATACGCCGCGATCTATTCGAGCTTCGCGATTTTCCTGCTGTTCCTGATCTGGCTCTATCTCAACTGGCTGATCCTGCTGCTCGGCGCGAGCATCGCGTTCTACAGCCAGCATCCGGAATACCTGGTGCTGGAGCAAGGCGAGCCGCGGCTGAGCAACCGCATGCGCGAGCGCGTCGCGCTGATGCTGATGTATCTGATCGGCAAGGCATTCGGCGACGGCGAACCGGCGTGGACCTTCGCCGGCCTCACGCAGCGCCTGGGCCTGCCCGCCCACGCGCTGCAAGGGGTGCTGGACGCGCTCGAGCACGGCGGCCTGCTGGTGCAGACCAGGGACGAACCGCCCGCCTACCTGCCCAGCCGCGACAGCGGCTGCATCACCCTGAAGGAACTGCTGCGCACCGTGCGCGCGGCCGACGAAGAGCAGTACCTGGGACCGCAGGCGCTGCCCGCGCCCGAGGCGATCGAATCGGTTCTGGCAGGCATGGACCTGGCTTTCGCAGAGCAGCTGGGCGAGCGCACGCTCAGGGATCTGCTGGCGCGGGCGGCGCAGCCCGCATGAGTGCCAGCGCAACGCAGGCCGTGTTCCTCGTCGATGCCGACGAGGCCGCGCGCGATGCGCTGCAGCTGATGCTCAGCCTGAGCGGCCTGCAGGTGCGGGCTTTCGCCTCGGCCGAGAGCTTCCTCGAATATTACCGGCCCGAACACTCGGGTTGCCTGCTGCTCGACATCCGCCTGCCCGGAATGAGCGGTCTGGAGCTGCAGGAAACGCTGCTCGCCAGGCACATCCGGCTGCCGATTCTGTTCGTCACCGCCCATGGCGACATTCCCACGGCGGTGCATGCGGTAAAGCGCGGCGCGCTGGATTTCATCGAAAAGCCGTTCGACGACTACCGCCTGCTGTGTCTGGTGCTCGACGCGCTCGAACTCGACGCCAGGACCCACCGCGACAGCGTGGCGCAGGCAGCGCTCGAGATGCGGCTCGCCAAACTGACGCGGCGCGAACGCCAGGTGCTCGACAAGATGCTTGCAGGCAAGAGCAACCGGTCCATTTCCGGAGAACTGTTCATCAGCAACAGGACCGTGGAGTTCCACCGCCACAGAATCATGCAGAAACTGCAGGCCGGCTCGCTCGGCGAGCTGTTCCAGATTTGTCTCGGCAGTCGTGAAGCGGCGCCGGCCCCGCATCCCGACACCTCCGCGCCCCGCCTGTCCTGAGCGGCGCCCAGCGCCGCTGCGGTGCAAGGTCCTGCCGCCGGGTCGCCGCCCGGCGCGCGCCCCATCCTTACGTTTAGCTTACATCGCCGCGAAAAATCTAGGGACTGCCCCAGTAGTAAGCAAGTCGCGGTCCCACATAGTATTTGCCTAGCAATCCAGCGCATCGAGGTGGCGCCCACGCCACAGACTCCCGTCAAGAGGAGGAGGAGGCCGCAAAGTCCTTGGGCATGAACGCCAAAAACAGGAAACGGGGGATTCGTCCGCCGATTTTCAGCCGGAGTAAGGGAGCTCATATTCATCGCCTCGCCGGGAGCCCATCGCACAGACACTGAACCGACACTGCCAATTCCACGCTAACGTCAATTACTGGAGGAGACACTAATGGACGACAAAGGCATCACCCGCCGGCGCTCGCAGCCGGCGTGCGAAGAACCATGGAATGCATCAATACAAAGGAGGGCGTCATGTCTGAACTGAGCGTCAGCAGCAACATACAGAGAAACCCGAAATACCTGGAGCTGGTCGCGCGGCGCGGCCGGCTGGCCTGGACCTTGTCCGCCATCGTGTGCGTGATCTTCTACGGCTTCATCCTGATGATCGCGTTCACGCCCGGCATTCTTACCGAGCCCATCGCGGCCGGCAGCGTGATCCCCATGGGACTGCCCCTCGGTGTGGGCGTGATCGTGGTGTGCTGCCTGCTGACCGGCGTCTATGTGTACGAGGCGAACCAGGTGTTCGACCCCATGTTCGAAGAAATCGTCAAGGATGCATCCAAATGAGAATACTTAAAACTGCTCTCCTGGCGCTCCTGGCTTCTGCCGCAGTGTTCGCCGTCAATCTGGCCTATGCGGCTGACGCCCCCGCTCCGGCGCAGACGCCCGTCAACTGGCATGCCGTCATCATGTTTCTCATCTTCGTCTCCATCACCCTGGGCATCACCTACTGGGCGGCGACGCGGACCAAGACGGCGACCGACTTCTATGCCGCAGGACGCGGCATTACCGGCCTGCAGAACGGTCTGGCCATCGCCGGCGACTATATGTCGGCCGCCTCGTTCCTCGGCATCGCCGCGCTGGTCTACTACAACGGCTTCTACGGCCTGATCTTCTCGGTGGGCTGGCTCGTAGGCTGGCCGATCATCCTGTTCCTGATCGCGGAGCGCCTGCGCAACCTCGGCAAATTCACCTACGCCGACGTCGCTTCGTTCCGCCTGCAGCAGGGTCCGGTGCGCACCATGGCGGCCATCGGTTCGCTGATCGTCGTGATCTGGTATCTGATCGGCCAGGCGGTGGGCGCCGGACAGCTGCTGCACACCCTGGTGCCGCAGATGTCCTACCGGCTGTCCATCGTCGTCGTCGGCACGCTGATCATCATCTACGTCACCTTCGGCGGCATGAAAGCCACGACCTGGGTGCAGATCATCAAGGCCGGCCTGCTGCTGGGCGGCGCGACCCTGATCGCGCTTGGCGTGATGTCCCACGAGAGCTTCAGCTTCGAGAAGCTGTTCTCCGACGCGGTCAACATCCATCCCAAACACATCGAAATCATGAAGTCGGTGGTGCCGATCGGGGCGAAGGCAAATCCGATCGAGTCGATTTCGCTCGGTCTGACGCTGATGTTCGGCACGGCCGGCCTGCCGCACATCCTGATGCGCTTCTTCACCGTCACCAATGCCAAGGCGGCGCGCAAGTCGGTGCTCTACGGC
>JAKAIH010000185.1 GCA_021825225.1 Pseudomonadota bacterium | reverse complement strand
AAATCGGCCTCGCTTCAAATCAGGTCAGGACATTCAAATGGCTCAAATCACCGGCGGCGAAGCCTTCGTGCGCATGCTGCAGTTGCACGGCGTGAAACACATTTTCGGCCTGTGCGGCGACACTTCGCTGCCCTTCTACGATGCGATGTACCGGCTGGATCACGGCATGCAGCATGTGCTCACCCGCGACGAGCGTTCGGCGGCCTACATGGCCGACGGCTATGCGCGCGTAGCCGGCTGCGCCGGGGTGTGCGAAGGGCCGAGCGGCGGCGGCGCGACCTACATCCTGCCCGGGGTGGTCGAGGCGAACGAATCCTCGGTTCCGCTGCTGTGCTTCACCTCCGACATCTCGGTGACGGCGCGCGGCCGCTACGCGCTCACCGAGCTCGATCAGCAGGCCCTGTTCCGGCCGCTGACCAAGTGGAACACGGTGCTCGACGCGGGCGCCGACATCCCGCGCGTGCTGCGTACCGCGTTCAAGCAGATGACCAGCGGCAGGCCGGGCGCGGTCCACATCGGCTTGCCCTACGATGTACAGAAGCAGATGGTCGACGACGCCGATATCTGGGGCGATGCGAGCCTGAATCGATGTCCTTCGCGCCGCGCCTGCGCCGACCGGGCGGCGATCGCCGAGGCGGCACGGTTGCTGCTCGCGGCCGAGCGCGTGCTGTTCATCGTCGGCGGCGGCGTGGTGATCTCGGGCGCGGAGCAGGAACTGATCGCCTGCGCCGAACGCCTGGGCGCAGGGGTCGCGACCACCATCAGCGGGCAGGGCAGCATCGGCGATGCGCATGCGCTCGCACTGGGCGTGGTCGGCTCCAACGGCGGCACGCTGCCCACGCGTGCCGTGGTGCAGGCGGCCGATCTGGTGGTGTTCGTGAGCTGCCGCGCAGGCTCGGTCACCACCGAGCGCTGGCGTTATCCCGCGCCGGGCAAGACCAAGGTGATCCAGCTCGACATCGACGCCGCGGTGATCGGCGCGAATTATCCGGTCGAGGTCGGGCTGGTGGGCGATGCCAAGCTCACGCTGGCCGCGCTGCGCGAGGAACTCGACGCCGCCGGCGCGCACGCGCGCAACTGGGCGCGCGAGGCAGTGGCGGCGGCGAAACGGGAGAAGTTCTCCGCCTTCGAACTGCTCGCCGCAGCGGATGAACGCCCGATCCGGCCGGAGCGCGTGGTGGCCGAACTCAATCGCCTGCTGCCGCGCGATGCGGTGCTGGTCGCCGATCCGGGCACACCCTGCCCGTATTTTTCCGCCTATTTCCGCAACGATTCGACCGGGCGGCATTTCATCAGCAACCGCGCGCATGGCGCGCTGGGCTATTCCATGGCGGCGGCGGCCGGCGCGCATTTCGGCCGGCCAGGCGCGAAAATCGTGGCGGTCATGGGCGATGGCAGCTTCGGCTTCACCGTGGGCGAACTCGAGACCATCTGCCGCCTGAAAATTCCGCTCGCCATGGTGGTGATCTCCAACGCGAGTTACGGCTGGATCAAGGCCGGCCAGAAATCCGGTTTCGGCGAGCGCTATTTTTCGGTCGATTTCGCGCGCACCGACCACGCCGCGGTGGCCAGCGCCTTCGGCGTCAGGAGCTACCGCGTGGAAGACCCGGCCAAGCTGGGCGAGACGCTCAAGCGCGCGCTCGAAGCGAACGAACCGGTGCTGGTCGACGTGCTGTGCCAGCCGCTGCAGGAGGCGCGGGCGCCGGTCAGCGAATGGATCGCCTGATGCGGCCCGGCGCGACGGCCGCCTGCGTCGGACTGGTCGGAAACGCTTGCGATGCGCGGGCGGCGACGCGATAATCCGGGTGCGCATCCTTCCGCCTACCCTCCCTCCCCGAACTTCTCACGGACCCTGACATGAGCCATATTCCCGCTTCGACCGCGCTGTCGCGCTTTCGCGTCCTCGATTTGTCGCGCGTGCGCGCCGGCCCGACCTGCGTCAAACAGCTCGCCGATTTCGGCGCCGACGTGATCAAGATCGAATCGCCGCCGGGTGTGGACGCGAACGAAAACATGGGCGGCCCGCGCCACGGCCCCGATTTCCAGAATCTGCACCGCAACAAGCGTTCCATGACGCTCAACCTCAAGCTGCCGCAGGGGCGCGAGGTTTTCGCCCGGCTGGCGAAGGGGGCGGACGTGGTGGTCGAGAATTACCGGCCCGACGTCAAATACCGTCTCGGCATCGATTACGAATCGCTCAAGGCGATCAATCCGCGCATCATCCTCGCGAGCATTTCCGGTTTCGGCCAGGACGGCCCTTATCTCGAGCGGCCGGGTTTCGATCAGATCGCGCAGGGCATGAGCGGCCTGATGTCGGTCACCGGCCGGCCGGGCGAAGGCCCGATGCGCACCGGCGCGGCGATCGCGGACGTGAGCGCCGGACTGTATGCCGCGCTCGGCATCCTCACGGCGCTGCTGGAGCGCGAGGCCTCGGGCCAGGGCCAGTGGGTGCAGTCTTCGCTGTTGATGTCCGGCATCGCGCTGCTCGATTTCCAGGCAGCGCGCTACCTCATGGACGGCGAGGTGCCGCCGCAGGTCGGCAACGATCACCCGACCAGCATGCCGACTTCGGCCTATACCACGGCCGACGGCTACATGAACGTCGCGGCCTCGGGGGAGGGCATGTGGAAGCGCCTGTGTCCGGCCATCGGGCGTCCGGACCTGCTCGAGCGCGCCGAGTTCGAGGGCGCCGCCAATCGCGCCAAGAACCGCAAGGCGCTCAACGCCGAGCTGAACAAGGCCTTGAGCGCGAGGAAGAGCGAGGAGTGGGTCACGCTGCTCAACGCGGCAGGCGTGCCCTGCGGGCCGATATACAGCATGGATCAGGTGTTCGCCGATCCGCAGGTGCAGCATCTGCGTGCGGCGGCGAAAGTGAAGCATCCGGCACTGGGCGAGATTCGCGTGGTGAATCAGGCGGTGGGGCTGTCGCGCACGCCCGCCACCATGGCCAGCGCCACGCCCGAGATCGGCCAGCATACGGACGAGGTGCTGGCCGAAGTCGGCTACACCGCCGCCGAAATCGCCGCGCTGCGCGACAACAAGGTTGTTTGAGTTCGTTCTTCAAGCCGCAATTCCCAAGGGAGCGTCATGGCTGAACTGATTACACGCAAGGAAAATGCCGTCGGCTGGGTGATTTTCTCCAACCCGACCAAGTTCAACGCGGTTTCGCAGGACATGTGGACGGCACTGCCCAAGGCGATCTCCGCCTTCGACGCTGATCCCGAGGTGCGCCTCGTCGTGATCACCGGAGACGGCGACAAGGCCTTCATCTCCGGCGCCGATATTTCGCAGTTCGAGAAGGCGCGCGGCAGCGCCGAGGCGCAGGCGATCTACAACCAGGCAGTGATCGATGCCTACGAAGCGCCGGTGCATTGCAGCAAGCCGGTGCTGGCCAAAATCCGCGGCATCTGCATGGGCGGCGGCCTCGGACTTGCAGCCGCCTGCGATGTGCGCATCGCCGCGGACGATGCCGTGTTCCGCATGCCTGCGGGCCGGCTGGGACTGGGCTACAACTACACCGGCATCAAGCGCTTCGTGCAGATGCTCGGCGCAGCGGGCACCGCGGACATCTTCTTCTCCGCGCGCAAGTTCAACGCCGCCGATGCACTCGGCATGGGCTTTCTAAACCGCGTGGTGCCGGCGGCCGATCTGGACCGCGAATTCGCGGCCTATTGCGAACTGATCGCGGAAAACGCGCCGCTGACCCTGGCTGCGGCGAAATTCGCGATCCGCCAGACCGGGCTGGACCCCGAAGTGCGCGACCTGAAGCAGGCCGCGCGCATGATCGAGATCTGCTTCGACAGCGAAGACTATCGCGAAGGCCGGCGCGCCTTCATGGAGAAGCGCAAGCCCAATTTCAAGGGGAAATAGCGTCTTCTGCTGCCGGCGAAATCGGCAATCTCTTATTAAGCAAACTTCAGGCTGTTTTTTGCCTTGATCAATAACCGTGTTTTACCTGCGGATGTGCTTTTCATCCGCAGGTAAAACATGGTTGGCGCGCGCAGCGCGCAATGGCCGTTCGTAGATAAGGCGCGCATGAAGGCGACAGGTTCGAACTGCGGCGATCGAGCTTGTAAAAAAACAAGCCCGAGGCGTCTTTGCCTTTAGCGGCCGCAACCGCACAGGCACAGCCGGGGCTAACGGCAAACCAGCACCGGCACCTTGCTGTGCACCAGCACTTTCTGCGTTTCGCTGCCCAGCACCAGCCCAGATAAGCCGCGCCGGCCGTGCGAGGCCATCACTATGAGGTCGCATTTTTTCTTTTTTGCGGCGTCGATAATGGCTTCGTAGGGGCTGTCGCTCAGCGTGTGGAACACTTCGCACGGCACTTTCTCCACTTCCGCCTCGACTTCTATCGCGGACAGGAACTTGCGCGCCTGCTTTTGCGCGAATTCAGCCTGCGCCTTGGCCGAGGGTGCGCGCAGGATATAGCCGTCGCCGTAGTAGGTCGAGCCCAGGTCGGGGGCGGCGTAATAGCCGGTGATCTTGGCGCCCAGCGCCTTCGCCAGCTTGACCGCCTGCTTCGCCGCCTTGAGCGAGAGTTTGGAGCCATCGGTCGGTATCAGGATGTGTTTGAACATGTTCTGTCTCCTTTCGCGTTGGTCTGGTCCTGCAGCGCCGGCGCCATCGAATTTTCGCGCGCTTGCACAGGGCTTGTTTAGAAGCTTAGTTCCGTGGCCCGGCTGCGGATTGACGGAAATCAACTCCGGCCGTGATGCGCGAGCAGCGCGCCCGCAACGCGCGCCGGTCTAATCGTCGGTGCTGACGCTGCGGATGGTGACGCCGCCCGATTTCTCGTCGTGCTCGAGCTTGATCAGATTCCTCGCTTCGGCCTCGTCCAGCAGTTTGCCGAAGGAACGAAAACCGTAGAAGGCCTCGTTGAAGCCGGGATTGCGCCGCTTCAGCGCCTGCTTCACCATCGAGCCCCAGATCTTCTCCTCCTCGCCGCGCTCGGCGATGAGCGCCTCTATAGTCTCCATGACGATGTCCAGCGCTTCCTGCTTCTTGTCGCTTTCCTCCTGCGGCAGAGTCTTGGCGTGGGTGCCGGAGGCGGCCTTGGGCGCAGGTTTCTTGCGTGACTGCTTTTTCGCCTTCTCGCGCGCGAGATCGTCGTAGTAGATGAATTCGTCGCAGTTGGCGATCAGCAGGTCCGAAGTGGAGTTCTTCACGCCCACGCCGATCACGGTCTTGTTGTTCTCGCGCAGCTTGGACACCAGCGGCGAGAAATCGGAGTCGCCGCTGATGATGACGAAGGTGTCCACGTGCGATTTCGTGTAGCACAGATCCAGCGCGTCGACCACCATGCGGATGTCGGCCGAGTTTTTGCCCGACTGGCGCACATGCGGGATTTCAATGAGCTCGAACGCGGCCTCGTGCATCGGCGCCTTGAATTCGCGATAGCGCTCCCAGTCGCAGTAGGCCTTCTTGACCACGATGCTGCCCTTGAGCAGCAGGCGCTCGAGCACCTTGCTGATGTCGAACTTGTCGTACTTCGATTCGCGCACACCCAGTGCGACGTTCTCGAAATCGCAGAACAGGGCCATGTTGACGTCGGCGGCTGCGCTCATGGTTATCTCCGGTGAATGACTGACGCTATGCTAGCGTGGATCGAGTGTCGGCGGGCAATGCTGCTTGCGGCGCGCCGGCCTTGCGCACCCACACCGCGGTGTCGTGGAACGCAGCGCCGCCGTTGGGCTGGCCGGGCTCGGCGCCGATCAGCGCGTTGACGCCGACACCGCCCTCGAAATCCGAATTGGGCCAGATGCTCTCGACCACGATCACGCCGGGCTGCAGGCCGTCGAATACCTTGGCATGCAGGCGCACGCTGGCACGGCGGTTGCCGATCACGATGCGCTCGCCCTGCGCGATGCCGAGTCTGGCGCAGTCCGCAGGATGGATCAGCGCGCCAGGTCGCTGCTCGCGCTTGCGCGAGCCCGGCGTCTCGGTGAACGTGGTATTGAGGAAGGAGCGCGCCGGCGCCGCCACCATGCGAAACGGGTGCTCCGCATCGGCC
>JAKAIH010000184.1 GCA_021825225.1 Pseudomonadota bacterium | reverse complement strand
AACTGTTCCTGCAGAAGACCGCAAAGCAGTGGCACGAGCTGCTGGAGCCGCTCGACGTTCCGGCCGAGCTGCCGTTGACGCCGGCCGAGGCCTGCAGAACCGAGTACGCAGCGGCGCGCAAGGACGTGGCCGAGCTCGACGGCGAGCGCCATGTCCTGTTTCCGCTCTGGGCCAACGGCGAGCGCGGCGGTGCGCTCAGGCGCGGCACGCCGGCGCTCAACGCCGATGGTGCGGCGGTGCTGCAGGAACTGGGCTTCGGCCAGGCCGAGGTGCAGCGCATCCTCGGCTCGGCGGCGGCGGGCGGCACAGCCGCAGTAAAGGGCTAGCGATGGAATTCGCCTTGTCCGGGGAGCAGCAGGCGATACGCGAGGCCATCGCAAAGATCTGTGCGCAGTTCGGCGGCGACTACTGGCTGGCGAAAGACCGCAGCCACGAATTTCCGCATGAACTGCATCAAGCGCTGGCGCGCGACGGCTGGCTGGGCATCGCGATGCCGGAGGAATACGGCGGCGCCGGCCTGGGGATCACCGAAGCGGCGGTGATGCTGCAGACCATTGCCGAGTCGGGCGCGGGCTTCTCCGGCGCCTCCGCCGTGCACATGAACATCTTCGGCCTCAATCCGGTGGTGGTGTTCGGCAGCGAGGCGCAGAAGCGGCGCATGCTGCCGCCGCTGATTGCGGGCAAGGAGAAGGCGTGTTTTGCCGTGACCGAGCCCAATACCGGACTCAATACCACGCGGCTGAAGACGCGCGCGCTGCGCCAAGGCGATCGCTACGTCCTGTCGGGGCAGAAAGTGTGGATCTCCACGGCGCAGGTGGCCGAGAAGATGCTGATCCTGGCGCGCACCACGCCGCTGGAGGAGTGCCGCAAGCCGGCCGAAGGCCTGAGCCTGTTCTATACCGACCTCGACCGGCGCTATGTCGAAGTGCAGGAAATCGACAAGATGGGCCGTGCCGCAGTCGATTCCAACCAGGTGTTCATCGACGGCCTGCCGGTGCCGGTGGAAGATCGCCTGGGCGAGGAAGGCAAGGGCTTCGAATACATCCTGCACGGCATGAATCCGGAACGCATACTCATCGCTTCCGAGTCGGTCGGCCTGGGTCGCGCGGCGCTCGCACGCGCAACGCAGTACGCGAAGGAGCGCGTCGTGTTCGACCGGCCGATCGGCCAGAACCAGGGGATACAGCATCCGCTGGCCGAATGCTGGATGGAACTGGAGGCAGCCAGCCTCATGGTGTACAAGGCGGCGGGCCTGTACGACAGCGGGCAGCCTTGCGGTGCCGAAGCCAATGCGGCCAAGTACCTCGCCGGCGAAGCCTGCTTCAAGACCTGCCAGCAGGCTTTGATGACCCATGGCGGATTCGGCTACGCGAAGGAATACCACGTCGAGCGCTACCTGCGCGAAAGCCTGATCGGGCGCATCGCGCCGATCTCGCCGCAACTGATTCTGTGTTTCATCGCCGAGAAAGTTCTCGGCCTGCCCAAATCCTATTGAACCGCCGCGGCGCATGCGCCATGCGCGGCGACGGGATAGGCGTTCGCGCCATTCGCCCTGCGATTGTTCACCGGCCATTTAAGGATAGAACTTGCCAAAAATATCGACGCATACGCGCACCGCGCTGACAGTCCTGGGCGTTTGCGTGGCGCTGAACATGATCGGGCGCGGCACCGCCGACACCTACGTCGTGTTCCTGCTGCCGCTGGAGCACGACCTGGGCTGGACGCGCTCGCAGACGACCAGCGTGTATTCGATTTACCTGCTCGTTACCGGACTGAGTTCGCCCATCGTCGGCATGCTGTTCGACCGCTTCGGGCCGCGCGCGCTGTATACCTGCGGCATGACTTCGCTCGCCGGTGCCTATCTGCTCGCGCCGCAGGTACATACGCTGTGGCAGTTCTACGCCACCGTCGGCGCGATGACCGGCGTCGCCGCCGCGTCTCTGGGCATGGTGCCATCGTCGAGTCTGATCAGCCGCTGGTTCCGCGAGCGCCTGGGCACGGCGATTTCGGCCGCTTTCGCCGGCCTGGGTCTGGGCGCGCTGTTCATCGTGCCGGGAGTGCAGTACCTGCTGCAGACCCATAGCTGGCGCGAGAGCTACCAGATCATGGGCGGCGTGCTCCTCGCGCTGGTGCCGCTGGTATTTTTCCTGCCATGGAAGCGCTTCGCCGCGGGGCACCCGGGGTTCTTGCAGCTCAAACGCAGCAGCACGGCGCCAGAGCGCGAATGGACCGTGCGCACGGCCATGCGAACGCGCATGTTCTGGGGCCTGGTCTGGGTATTCTTTTTCACCTCGATCGGCATGTATACCATCATGGTGCAGACGGTGGCCTACCTGGTGGAGCGGGGATTTTCCCCCATCGTCGCCGCCACCGCGTTCGGCTCTGCGTCGATGCTGTCGGTGTTCGGCGTGGTCGGCGCCGGCACGATCGCCGATCGCATCGGCCCGCGCCGCATCGTCAGCCTGACGTTCGTCGGCAGCATCGCCGGCGTGTTCATATTGCTGCTCATGACCTGGTTCCCGGTGCGCGGCTTGCTCATCGCCTTCGTGCTTGCCTTCGGCATCTGCCAGGGCGCGCGCGGCCCCATCGTGTCTTCGATCAGCACGCGCCTGTTCGCAGGAAAGAACGTCGCCGCCATTTACGGCGTCATTTTTGCGAGCAATGCCGTAGGCGCGGGGCTGGGTTCGCTGATGGCAGGGCTGCTGCACGATCTGTTCGGCAGCTATCGGCCGAGCTTCGTGTTCTCGGTATGCGCGCTGTTCATCGCCGGACTGCCGTTCTGGCGCGTGCCGGAACTGCGCGATTTCCGCATGCGCCCGGGCACGCGCGCGTAAGGCCAGGGCAGGGGACAGGGGCTTGCGCTAGAATTCGCAACAGTACACGGAGACCAGAAAAGCGGGGACTGTGATGCAGAAATATCGGATGTACATAGCCGGCAAATACGTCGACTCGGCTTCGGGGAAGTGGTTCGACAGCTACAACCCCTACAGCGGCGAGCCCTGGGCGCAGATCGCGCAAGGCAGCGCAGAGGATGTGGACCGGGCGGTGCGCGCGGCGCAGCAGGCGTTTACCACGGGGCCGTGGCCGCAGTTCAGCGCGAGCCAGCGCGGCCTGCTGCTGCACAAGCTGGGCGAACTGGTGGCACGCGACGCGGGAAAACTGGCCGAAACCGAAGTGCGCGACAACGGCAAGCTGATCGCCGAGATGCAGGGCCAGCTCAATTACATCCCGCAGTGGTACTACTATTTCGGCGGCCTCGCCGACAAGATCCAGGGCGCGGTGATTCCGCTCGACAAGAAGGGGTTTTTCAATTTCACCCGGCACGAGCCGCTCGGCGTGGTGGCCGCGATCACGCCGTGGAATTCGCCGCTGCTGCTGACTGCGTGGAAGCTCGCGCCGGCACTGGCCGCCGGCAACACCGTGGTGATCAAACCGTCCGAATTCACTTCGGCATCGACCCTGGAATTCGTGAAGCTGTTCGAGGAGGCGGGTTTTCCGCCCGGCGTGGTCAACGTGGTCACCGGTTTCGGCAGGGAGGTGGGCATGCCGCTGGTCGAGCATCCGCTGGTGAAGAAGATCGCATTCACCGGATCGGACGCCACCGGGCGCCTGATCAACGAGCTTGCGGCGAAGACGTTCAAGCGCGTGAGCCTGGAACTGGGCGGGAAATCGCCGAACATCGTATTCGCGGACGCGAACATGGAGGATGCGGTCAACGGCGCAGTGTCCGGCATCTTCGCCGCCACCGGCCAGACCTGCATCGCCGGCTCGCGCCTGCTGCTGCAGGAGGGCATCCACGACGTGTTCGTGGAGAAGCTGCTGGCGCTGGCGAAGACGGCGCGCATGGGTGACCCGATGAGCCCGGACACGCAGGTCGGTCCGGTGACCACGCGGCCGCAGTACGAAAAAGTGCTGGGCTATATCGACATCGCCAAGCAGGAGGGCGCGCAACTGCTGCTGGGCGGCGGCGCGGCGACGCGCCCGGAGTGCGGCAAGGGCTGGTTCGTCGAGCCGACCGTGTTCGCCGGCGTGAACAACAGGATGCGCATCGCGCAGGAGGAAGTGTTCGGTCCGGTGCTGTCGGTGATCAAGTTCAGGGACGAAGACGAGGCGCTCGCCATCGCCAACGACGTGCGCTTCGGCCTGGGCTCGGGCGTATGGACCAGCGACATCGGCCGCGCCATCCGCATGGCCGAGCGCCTCCAGGCCGGCACGGTCTGGGTCAACACCTACCGCGCGGTGAGCTATCTCTCGCCCTTCGGCGGCTACAAGGATTCGGGCCTGGGGCGCGAGAACGGCATGGACGCGGTGCGCGAATACCTCCAGGTGAAGAGCGTCTGGGTCAATACCGGCGCAGTGACCGGCAATCCGTTCGTGATGCGCTGAACAGTCGGATTCGGAGTCGGGATGCATAGGCAAAAGCACAGGCCGGCCGCCATGGCCGATGCGCAGGCAGTAACGCAGTGGGTGAAGGCATGAACCAGGTGCTGGTCCCGCGTCCGGCGGCGACCCTGATCCTGGTACGCGACGCCAGTGCCGGCATGGAGGTATTCATGATCCGGCGCACCCAGGCGGCAGCGTTCATGGGCGGCGCCCATGTATTTCCGGGAGGCGGCGTCGACGCCGGCGACGCCTCGGCCGAACTGGCTGCGCACTGCGAAGGTCTGGACGACGCCGAGGCGAGCCGGCTGCTCGGCGTGGAGCGCGGCGGCCTGGCCTATTGGACCGCCGCCTTGCGCGAGTGTTTCGAGGAAGCCGGCTTGCTGCTGGCGCACGACGCCGAAGGTAGTTACGCCGACCTGAACGATGCCGAGCGGCTGCAGGTGTTCGCGCAGTGGCGCGAGTCGGTGCGCGCCGGGCGGGCGACGCTGGCGGACCTGTGCCGCGAGCATGGCTTGCGTCTGGCAGCGGGGCGTCTCGCCTATTACAGCCACTGGATTACCCAGCCCGGCCGCCCGCGCCGCTACGACACGCGTTTCTTCGTGGCCGAAGCGCCCTCGGCGCAGACCGCATCGCATGACAACAGCGAGACCGTGGACCATCTCTGGATCCAGCCGGGCGAGGCGCTGGCGCGCCATCAGCGGGGGGAAATCCAACTGGTGTTCCCCACGATCAAGACGCTGGAGAGCATCGCCGGCTTCGACACGGCTGCCGCGCTGCTGGCGTTTGCGCGCTCGCCGCGCAAGATGCCGACCATGGCGCCGCGCACTGCGAACAGCGCCGAAGGCAAGAAACTGCTGGTGCCGGGAGACTACGCCTATGCCGAAGTCGGCCGGCTCGATCCCGCGGGCCTGGGGCACGCGTCCTGCGAAATCGTTCCCGGCACCGTGGTGCAGCTTTCGCCGAAGGTGCGGCGCATCACCGCTCCCAATCCCGGATTCATGACCGGCCCGGGCACCAACACCTACCTCCTGGGTGCGGGCGGGGACATCGCGGTGATCGACCCCGGTCCGGCCATCGATGCCCATGTCGAGGCGGTGCTGGCGGCAGCCGGCGCGCGCCTACGCTGGATTCTGGTCACCCATACGCACACGGATCATTCGCCCGCGGCAGCGCTGCTCAAGGCGAGGACCGGCGCCGAGCTCATGGGCATGCCGCCCCCGCCATTCGAGCGCCAGGACCAGAGCTTTCGCCCGGATCGCGTGCTCGCCGACGGCGAGCGCATCGACCTTGCCGGCTGCATGCTGCGCGTGATCCATGCGCCGGGGCACGCCTCGAATCAGCTGTGCTATCTGCTCGAAGAAGAGCGGCTGCTGTTTACCGGCGACCACGTGATGCAGGGATCGACGGTGGTCATCAACCCGCCCGACGGCGACATGCGCGTCTATCTGGACTCGCTGCGCCGGCTGCAGCGTGAGGATCTCGCCTGGTTCGCGCCGGGGCATGGGTTTCTCACGGACAAACCGCAGGAAGCGCTCGAACGCCTGCTGATTCACCGCCTTACGCGCGAGAACAAGGTGCTGAACGCGTTGCGCGCGGCCGGGGAAGCGGCACTGGAGCAGCTCCTGCCCGCGGTCTACGA